>JADHVA010000035.1 GCA_016784245.1 Nanobdellota archaeon | reverse complement strand
TCATTTGTTTACAGTTGAATTAAGTAATTATTTGAAGGATTCTGGTGTTAAAGTCTATAAGGAAATGAAGGATTTGGGTTCATAATCTTTATAAGAAGGAAGTTTTGGAATTTCATTTATGAAAATTATGATAGGGATTGCTGTAATTATTTCATTTTTTATAGTCTCATGGGTTACACCTTGGGTTATTAGTTATATGAAGAATTTAGGCTGTGTTGTAAAAGATCAACATAAAGAAGGAAAACCATTGATTCCTATCTCTGGTGGACTTGCTGTATTCTTTGGAATATTTTTTGGAATAATGAGTATAATTTTTATTCAGACATTTTATTATCATTCAGTTAGTATGGTTATTGAACTATTTGCTTTTTGTTTATCCTTGTTTGCGATTACTTTTGTAGGTTTTTTTGATGATCTTTTAATTAGAAAGGATAAAGAGTCTAGTTTTGGATTAAAGCAATGGCAGAAACCCTTGATGACAGTTATTGCAGCTGTTCCTTTGATGGTTGTTAATGCTGGACAAAGTTTGATGTATATTCCATTCTTAGGTGTTGTTGATGTCGGTTTACTTTATACTTTCTTGTTTATTCCTATAGTTGTTATTGGTGCTTCAAATATGGTTAATTTGTTAGGTGGATTTAATGGTTTAGAAACCAGTTTAGGAATTATTTATATTGGTAGTTTGAGTGTATATGCTTATGCAGTTGATTCGCAAATTGCAGCAATAATTGGATTTGTAACAGTATTAGCATTGTTATCTTTTTTATATTTTAATTGGACTCCAGCAAAAATATTTCCAGGAGATTCTTTAACTTATTTGTTAGGTGGAGTTTTAGCAAGTATGGCAATCTTAGGAAATATTGAAAAAGCTGCTTTGATAGTTTCAATTCCTTTCTTTTTTGAATTAATGTTTAAGTTAAGAGGAAAATTAAAGAAACAAAGTTATGGGAAAATTGTAGATGGAAAAATTTATTCCTTATATAACAAAATTTATTCGATACCTCACTTTTTTACAATTAATGGGAAATATTCAGAGAAACAAGTTGTATTTTTTGTTTGTTTTATTGAGTTAGTTTTTTGTAGTGGATTGTTGTTAATATGAAATGGAGAATATTGTTTAGATGGGCTTTGGCCTTAATGATTATTGTTTTCTTAGTTAGATATCTTTTTTTGAGCTGGGGAGATTTGGTGGAATATGAATTTAGTTTGAATATTGGTTTATTTTTAATCTCTTATTTGTTTGTAATTGCACATTTAATTTTTGTAGCATTAGGTTGGGGTTTAATTTTGAATTTGTTAGAAAAGAATAGATTAAGTTTGTTGAAAGGGATTAGAATTAGAACCTTTGCAGATTTTGGTAGATTTGTTCCAGGTAAAGTTTGGTTAGTTTTAGGAAGAATTGAAATGTGTAAGAAATTTGGTTTGAGAACAAGTACTGTAACTTTTAGTACTCTTATGGAAGTGTTTATGAATTTGCTAAGCGCTTGTTTGTCAGCTGTTTTAATTTTTATTTTATTTGTTGGTGGAGAATTAAGTCAATATAGTTTGTATTTTTTAATTTTAGTTCCTTTGTTTTTGATATTTTTACATCCCAAATTGTTTAATCTGATTATGAAATATCTGAGTAAATTTATGAAAAAAGATTTTGTGAAAATTAAAGCAAAATATTATTATCTTTTATCATTGCTCTCAGTTTTTGTTGTAGCTTGGTTATTATTAGGTGTTGGATTTTATTTAATGGTTAATTCTTTGTATCCAATTGGTATTAGTAGTTTGTTACCTTTAACTGCAGTGTTAGCAGTATCTTGGGTATTTGGTTTTGTTATGATTTTCGTTCCGGCTGGTATTGGATTTAGAGAAATTGCTTTGTCTTATTTGTTAGGTTTCTTTTTACCAGAGCCTGTTGCAGTTCTTGTTGCTATTCTAGCAAGAATGTGGTTGATTAGTGGAGAAATATTAACTGCTTTTATATTCTGGTGGATTAGATAGTTTCTGTTGCAATAATGTTTAAAAGCTTATTTGTAAGTAATAATTAGATATGAAAGTTGAAATTGAAAAAATTGATAAGAGTTTACCAACTCCTAAGTATAAATATCATGGTGATGCTGGGATGGATGTTTATAGTGCAACAAGTTGTACAATCTCAGCTGGTTCTTGGAAAGTTATTCCCTCTGGCTTAAGATTTGCTGTACCTTATGGTTTTGAAATGCAAGTTAGACCAAGAAGTGGTTTAGCTGCAAAACATGGGATTTCAATGGTTAATACTCCTGGAACATTGGATCATCAATATAGAGGGGAATTGAAAATTATTTTAATTAATCATGGAGATGAAAGTTTTGATGTAAAAAAAGGAGATAGAATTGCTCAGGTTGTTTTTAATAAAATTGAAATTGTTCATTTAGAAGAAGTCGAATTTTTAGATGAAACTGATAGAGGTGCTGGTGGTTTAGGTAGTACTGGTTTAAGAGATTAAAATTTAAATTCTAAATAAATTATACTTGGCTCAGACCTTATACCTGGATACATATTTTCATTTAAATTTGAATATTTGTTTATTGTTATATTTGGATTTATATTAAAATTTTGATTAGGTAATGAATAATGTAAATCTAGATCTAAATTTAATGGTTTAAAGTTTAAAGAAGTTAATCTTGCTGGAATTCTTAAATTTTCAGGTATTTTAATTCTATCTCGAATACTAAAACTTGTTCTTTCAGTTAAGTTTATTTCTTGTGGTTCGTCTGCTAAAGCAGCTCCTAATAACAAATATGTTAGTTTTATCATCTTAGGAATTATGTGTTAAATATTCTTTAATAAGCTTATTTAAGATTTTTTGAAAACTTTTCAGAAATAGCTAATATTATTGAAAATCTTTCAGAAATTATTTTAATGCAGATTTAATTTTCTCATCTGTCCAACCTTTTTTCTTTAATGTTTTTGCAATTGTTTCATCGCTGATCTTTTTTGATCTAGCTTTTTCTATAAAAGATTCCATTGAACTTTTTGGTTTTTCTTCTGTTTTTATATTTGGAGATTTATTTTTGAAAATTTTATCTTTGAAATTAATTGCTACTAATGCTCCAACTGCTAGAATTAAAATAATTATAACATATAAGAAAATGTTAATTGATTCTTCTTCCTCTTCTTCATATATAATTTCTTCTTCTTCTTCAAAAACAACAATTGTAATGAAATCTTCTAAACTATATCCTTCTGGTGCCAAGTAAAAATAATTTGAATTTGTATTTGATGAAACTGAGTATGTGTAAGTTATTAATGAACTTGATGTAGAGTCTGGAGTTTCAGAATATGAAACATCACTAGTTGGAATTATTTCATATAAGTTTCCATCTACTGCTTCATTGGAATCAATTTCTTTATGAATAAATGTGTAAGTAGTTGTTTCTTCATCATAAGTGTGAACTTTTATTGTTTTTTTCCTTCCTGATACATCAACAGATTCTTGCATGAAATAAATATCTGATTCATCACCTAAAGAAGATGGAATATCTGAAGGTTCTATGATTAAAGAATCTGAAAAAGATTCTGAGAAAGCAATAATCCAAATCTCATTAGTTAGTAATGCTTCAGTAGAAGCTAATAATGTATCTTCATCTGTGAAAGTAATTTGTTGTTTTAATGTATTTAATTCTTCTATAAGGTCATTTGTATTATCTAACTCATCAAGCATTAAAAGAACTTGATATTCATCAGTTGTAGAATCTGTGTATTCTTCGTATCTTTCTATTGCTGTTGTAATTAATGTTTCTGCATCATAAATTTCATCTGAACTAACAGTTTCAAAAGTTCCTGATGTTGTTAAGTTTAAGAAAGAAATATCAATTGTATGTTCTGCATAGTTTGCTAATGATAATTCTAAATTTGATAAAGGAATATCAATGTAAGCACCTAATGCTAATTCTTGAGATTCAATATCAGTAATATCTGCTACTGGGCTAGTTAAATCATAAAATGTTGAAGTTGCTTGAGTAACACCATTATATGTATATGTTAATGATAGGTTGTCTAAAGTTAAAGTACCAGGTGTTGCAGATGATATTTCTATTGGTACACTACAAATTTCAGTTTTACAAATTCCTGAATAAGGTTCTGATCCAACATAATATTTTACTCCAGTTAAAACAGCGTCAGTAAAAGTTTCCCAGTCTGCTAAGTTTGCAGTATCTGATAATTGTGCATCATATTCTGCAGCTTGTGCATAAATTACAAAATTACTGAAACCAGTTTCTTCACATAAACTATCTTCAACTGTTGGACAAGTAAAACTTGTTGTAGTTGATGCTGAAGTATCTAAAGGTAAATTGTAAAGATATTCATCTTCACTATATTCTCCAGCTGAATAAAGACAAAGCATGTAAGTACCATCAATTGAATAGGATAATTCTATTTCACATGAACTTTGTGTTTCTGGAAGATCACATGAATCAGCTCCTCCACTCCAACCATAGTTTGGTTTTCCTGTAGGTACTGAAAGTATTGTAGCTTGAATGTCTCCATAAGTTCCAACCTTTTCATATTCAGCTGTGATTTGGAAATGCTTGCTTGCTGGTAATTCTAAAAGTTCACAATAATAAGTTTCATTATCTTGAATGTATCCTGTGCTTTCTGTTTCATCATCTAAGTCAATTGATTTTAATAAATCTTCAGAGAATCCTGTAAAAGATCCAATGTATAACCAATCAATGTTTCCTTCTCCACCAACATCCATTGAAAGATTTGTTAAATAAGAGGATGATGAAGTAGAACCAGTTAAAGAAAAATCAGCAGTTTCTAATTCTGAATATCTTGGAAGTTGTAATCCAATTACTTTTGTATCTGCTTCTGTGAATTCAATTGTTTTTGTTACTTCACTGTTTGTTGCTTCATATGTAGCATCTTCATAGGCAATTGTGTAATTTAATGAATTTAGTAATTCTAAAATATTATAAGAATATGTTGTATCATCTATTGTTACAGAAAGTTCTTCTTCTGGTGAAAAGTTTTCATTTAATGTTAATGCGATTGTTCCTTCAAGGGTTGTATCTATTGCATATTTTTCAGAATCTAAATCTAATTCGATATTTGCTGTTGGTATTGTATATGTTACAACTTCTACTTCTTCTTCAACAAGCTCTTCTTCTACTTCTTCTGTAGTTTCTTCAATTGTTTCATTTACTGTTTCTTCAGTAGTATTTTCCTCTAGAGTTGTAAATCCAGTATATTCGAGATTAATTTGAGATATAAAAAGAACTGATGCTACTAATAATACTAATGCAATATAATGTTTCGTTTCCAAGTATTGACACCTCTATTTTAATAGAATGGGTTTTATATATATAAAAGGTTTTTGGATTGTTATTATTTTATTTTATGACAAATTTTATAAATGCTTATTTTATTCTAAGTAGCTATGAGTGACAGGATTAGAGGGAAAGTTAGAGATATCTATTATAAGAACCATAAGAAATTGTTTTTTATACCTATACTTCTAGTAGTACTTGCTTTAATTATTCTTGGAACTAGTTATGTTACAACAGGTGATTTTATTGATAAAGATGTTTCTTTGAGAGGTGGATCAAGTGCAACAATATATAGTAGTGAAAGTTTTGGTGATCTTGAAAATGAATTAAATGAAAAATATCCTGAATATGATTTTGCTGTTAGAGAACTTAATGAATTTGGTACTGGTTTGCAAATGGGTATTGTTGTTGAAACTGGAGAAATTGAACCAGATGAATTAAAAAAAATTTTGGAAACAATAACAGGTTTAGAATTGACCTCTGAAAATTTTTCTGTAGAATTTGTTGGTAGTAGTTTAGGTGAAAGTTTCTATAAACAAATGTTGTTTGCAATTTTGTTAGCTTTCTTATTTATGGCATTAGTTGTTTTTATTACTTTTAGAATGGCTATACCTTCAGTAATAGTTGTGTTTGCAGCTTTTGGAGATATGGTTTGTACTTTAGCATTTTTGAATTTGTTTAATTTTCAATTATCTACAGCTGGTATTGCAGCAATTTTATTATTAATTGGTTATTCTATTGATACAGATATTTTATTGACAACAAAAGTTTTGATGAGAAAAGAAGGAAATATTTTTGATAGATTATATACTGGTATGAAAACTGGTTTAACTATGACCTTAACTACTTTCGTTGCTTTATCTGTTGGATATTTTGTTTCAACTTCCTTAATTTTAAAACAAATGTTTTTGATTATTTTAGTTGGTTTAGTATTTGATGTAATTATGACTTATTGTATGAATGCTGGATTATTAGTATGGTATGCTAAAAAAAGGAGGAAGATGAGTTGAATTTCAAAAAATATTTTACTATTAGAGTTTGGATATTAATCTTTGCTATTATACTAGCTTTAATTGCAATTTCACCAAACCCATGGGCAGAAGGTATTGAAGTTAGTTCTATTGATTCTCAAAGTGAATTAGCTGGATATGGTTTTTCAATTGGTGATGAAGTTTATGCTATTGGTGATTATACTATTAGTTCAGTTAATGATGTAGCTGAAGCTTTAGAAAGTTATCATTATGATTCTCAAGAAATTGTTGTAAAAACAAGTGATGGCGAATTTACATATGTTATAACTAATGATCTAGGTTTTGTATTGAATGAAAGTTTGGTTATTTTATCCAGTGAAACTGAAGGGATTGAAGAAAATAGTGTTTTAGAAAAAATAAATTCTGTTTCAATTAATAGTTATGAAGATTTTGAATTAGTTTTAGATGAATTGTTACCTAAACAAAGTATTAAGATTGAAAGTGATGAAGGTTTGATTGCTTATCTATCAAGAGAAGTTCCAGATTTTTCTGTTGGTGAAATTGATTCAAGTAATTTAGTTTATGGTTTAGATTTTACTGGAGGAACAAGAGTTCTTTTACAGCCTGTTAGTGGAGAAGAAGAAATCACTGATGATGATATTGAAACTTTAATTGATGTTTTGAGTAATAGATTAAATGTTTATGGTCTATCAGATATGAAAATTAGAAGTGCTGAAGATTGGGAAGGAAATAAATATGTTTTAGTTGAAATTGCTGGAGTTACTGAAACAGAAGTTAGAGATTTGATTTCACAACAAGGTAAGTTTGAAGCGAAAGTTGGAGCTGTTGTAGTTTTTGAAGGCGGTGAAAATGATATTGTTTATGTTTGTAGAAATGATGGAACTTGTTCTGGTGTTAGAACTTGTGATGAAGTAGAGGGTGGTACAAGTTGTCAGTTTCAGTTCGCAATTATTTTAAGTCAAGATGCAGCAGATTTATTTGCTGGTGCAACAGAAAATTTAGATATTGTT
>JADHVA010000034.1 GCA_016784245.1 Nanobdellota archaeon | reverse complement strand
CTTTCTGGACAGCGCCCTAAAAGCAAAACTCTTATAATCTCCAATCATTAATTAATAATATGAAAACAGCAATAATCACTGGAGCAAGCCGTGGACTTGGTCACGAAATTGCTTTAAAACTTATTGAGAAGGGAGTTAAAATAATTAACTTATCAAGGACTGAATCAAAGCTTGATGTGATAAATATAAAAACAGATTTATCAAAGCACGAGGATGTAGTTGATGTTATTAACAAAATAAAAAAAGAACATCAAGATTTTGACATCTTGATATTAAATTCTGGAGTGGCTCATTGGAATAAGATTGGTGAAATTCCTATTGAAGAAATAGATGGTGATTTTGCTATAAATATTACAAGTTCAATTAAGTTAACTAATGGATTGCTTTCATTGATTAAAAAGAATAAAGGGGATATTGTTTTTATTGGTTCAACTAGTTCATTTTCTAGCTTTGGTGAAGATTCAGTTTATTGTTCAACTAAACATGCTATTGTTGGTTATGTGAAAGCGATGCAAAAAGAATTGAAAAAGGAAGAAGTGAGGATAATTGGATATTATCCTGGTGGTTTTAAATCTCAATTACATCAAGAATCAGAATCAGGTTTAAGTCAAGATGTATTAATGAATCCAAAGGATTTAGCTCAATTATTGATATCTATTTTAGAAATGCCAAGAAGTGTTCAAGTTTCTGAAATTATTGTTGATCGTAAAACTGCTGGAATGAAATAGAATCAATTAATGATTCTACATTCTTTAGGCACTTCGCCAATTTCCTTAAACTCTGAACATACTATTCTCATCATTTCTTTGATATTTCTTTGGCCTTGATACGTTTTCCCTTCTATTACGACTGCAGGATATTGTGTGATGTTATATGAGCTAAGTAACAAGTCAATCATTGGTTCTTCATGGAATTCTGAATTGAAACTAAATACTAGCATTTTCTGTTTAAACAACTTTTTCAAATAGCCTAAAATATCACCTTGGGTATCAAAAGAGCTCTCATCGTAGAAGTACAAAACTTTCACATTTTCTCTTTGACATTTGCTATCAATTTCTTGTGCCGTGAAAAAGAATTGAACTTCAGTTAGAAAATAATCTCTTAATACTAATTCAAAATCGTAACCATTGAACACAGCATTATTATCGTAATTAATAACGTCTGCCATTTTCTTGCTTAAATCTGTAATGTATGTTTCTAACAACTGATTTAAAGAATTACAATTAGCAATACCTGAATCGATATAGTTTTGTTGTAGCTGAATACTACGCAAATTAACTTTTTCATGTAAAGCAAGCTCTTGAGAATGGTCTAAACGTAGATTTTCAACAAAAACACCAACAGCTAAACCACCGCTGAAAACTAGAAGTGTTAAGATGAACGCTAAAAGATATTTTTTACCACTAAGCTTCCTTTCCATGGTATTTTCTCATTATATCGATATATAAAGATTATTGAGCTCTATCCTACATGCTGCGCTGCATGCTGAACTCTGCATTCAGCCCAGCTACCAAGTGTTCTTCTTTTTCCTTACAAACATATATCCAATGTAAGCCCAGACTGTGGTTAAGAATAATGAATAGATTAACAAATAAGTAATTAAAGATAGCCAAGTTCGACCGTATCTAGTAAGTTTCTCTTTAACTAATTTGTAAGAGTAGAACATGACAAATATACTAATGCTGATCAAAGTTCCAGCTATAAACAGTTTGAAAAATGGTAGATTTAGAAAATTAAATCCGAAGGAATAATTCTTGATCAATGTAATAATATCGAAATTGATTGCCTTTAAGGATAAAAAACTATAGTACAATTGCTGGCCGAAACTGTGGCCTAGGAAGCCTACTAATACTACGGCAATAATTCCAGATAGAATAATAGTTGGCATTCTTACATAGCCAAAGTCCCCATATTTCTTATTGAATATCATATCTTTGTAAGCAACGGTGTTGTCTACCGATCCTTTATACCATCTAGTTCTTTGTCTGAATAATGTTTTCCAAGTCTTGGGAGCAACTGTTTCAACAATAGCATCGAAGTCTTGTTTTAATTTGTAATTATGTTTTTGTAACCTGATTGCGATTTCCAAATCCTCGGTAATTGTTTCCTCGTTATATCCACCTAAGTCTTGAATTACTTTTGTTCTAAAAACACTAAATGGCCCAGGGGTGACATGAATACAATCAAGCCTAGCATTAAGATCTTTGTAAAACATATTGATAATATATTCATACCACTGTACTTTTTGAAGAATATTCTCTGGCTTTTTTACTTTAAGTAATGGACAAACAGCAGCAACTTGCTCTTCACAAAAATAAGGTAACATGAATTTTAGTGCATCTGATTTGATAAAAGAATCAGCATCAAGACAAGCAAAAAATTCACCTTTAATTATCGCTAAGGCATTGTTCATAGCTCTTCCTTTCCCTTGGTTTTCTTGATTAATTAGTTTAATATTATCTAATGGGTGGCTGGCGATAAATTTTTCTACAATGCTTTGAGTATTATCTTTAGACCCATCATTAACAACTACAATTTCAATTTTATCTTTAGGATATTCTAAATCAACTAAAGATTGAAGTGTTCCTTCAACAGAGGCTTCTTCATTATAAGCTGGTACGATAACTGAAAATAATGGGTCATAACCTAGTTTCTCTTTTTTAGTATTGTCTCTAGTAAAAAGTACTATCATCCAAAACATTGCTAGGAATACTAGGATAAAATACGTAATGAATAATACAATATCTAATGCTGCAACCACCAATTTTCATAATCCGAGATAAGGTTTACTTCATGAGTCAAACGACCATACCTCAGCATTTCCGGAGGAATGGACTAATTTAAACCTTTCGTTTCTCAATAAGAACAATAATCCTTGGTCAGAGGGCAATTCTTTTTTCATATTCTCTGAAATAAAGACTAATTTCACTTCATTAAATTCCAAAACAGGAAATAACTGTCTGATATATAACTCGTCTAATGCCGTTCCTTGAAAATTAATTCTTTGGTGCGGATAATCTAATGGGTTAGCTTTAGTAAAATATTTTACCTGATAACTATTTTCTGGAGAGGTTAGTAGTTTTTGGTGACCTAAATTTTCATTAATCCAACTAAGTGCTTTATGGTCATTCTCAGAAAGACCGATCTCAGAAACTCTATCTAAATAGGAAATGCTAGAAAATATTAGTCCTAACATGATTAATAAGAAAGTATAATGCTTAAGTTTAGCAAGTTTCCATTCTCTTTCGTATAAATATGCTAAAGCAACTGCAGCAAAAAAACAGATAGTTAAAGTCATGATTAAAATTGTTTGTGGGAAAATGCAATAAGCAGCGATAGTACCAGCAGCTAATCCGTAGGAAGTGTATAACCTTCTTTTTTTCCAGGTCACAGTAATGCCAATAATAGCTAACATAACAACAAAAGAGCTAACTCCACTAAGTGCACCTAAATCAGAGAAAAGATGTGGTAAGGCCTGGTATTCATAGAATGGTCCTAAGACAAAACTCTTGGTTAGAAAGCTGATTCCCGTTACAATACCTACAACTACAAAGACACTCCAGCGAAATAAATCTTTTAATTTAGTCCCAACAAAGATAACTAGTAAACCTAATAATAAGAGGCTACTGAAAGTATCAAACAACCCAGCGAGAGCAAAAGGTATTAGAGAAAAGAAGCGTAACTTCTTTTGTAATGCTAGCCAAAATCCTAATGCTACAAAGAAAAGATACAAGGTGTAAGTTGAAATAGTACTATAGGCAAAAATAAATCCAGCTGAGGTAATTGTTAATAACAGGAAAATCACTGTTATTTTCTGGTCTAATTTGATTATGGTTGCAATACGTAAAAATAGTAATATGGTTAAGGTTCCTATGAACAAAGGAAAGAAAATTAGCAAGGAATGGGGGGTCCACTCGATTACATAATTCCAAGGAGTTAATTCGAATCCTAATAGATGAAAATAACTTTCTGCACCCACTAAAACTGCTTTTGAATTAAGGAAATTTAAAAGAAGTGGCAATAATAAGAGAAATGTACTTAAAGATAAAATATATTTTTTCTTGTGTTCAATAATATGTTCGATATATTGCTTCATTGTACTTTACACCTAATTAAATATATTCTGGTTTGATTATCATAAATCCTTTTAAAACATTTATTGCTTAGATAAGGTGGTCTACTACCAATGTTATATTTGTCTTTAGCATGTTCTGAAATAATCAAATAATCAATTCCATATTTTTCTGTATAGTCCAGGACTTCTGTTTCAAACTGGCCTCGAAACATAGCTATATTACCTTTATATCTCTCGTCAATATCATCAATCAAATGGAATCTGTCGTCAATGACATTACCTCTTTCACTTATGTAACTAATAATATGGCCTTCTTCTACAGTAGCTGCAACAACTGCTGATTGAGGAATATTTTGATTAAGCCATTGGAAAGCTGCCAATTCTTCATTGCTTGGTATTTCCTGCATCTTAGCTGCCGTGATGGCTGGAAACAAGGTAGTAAGTATCAAAAGTATGATTAGCAGATGGATATAATACTTACCAAAATTAGAAAACTTTGTTTTCTTAAAATAAGTTATACTCTCTTCATAGAAAAGTGCGAAAAGAACTGCAAGAATAATACCAACGAACGATAATGAGAATTCATATTGAATAAATTTTAGCCAAGCTAAGATGGAAGTTGAGATTACGAAACTAATCAATAAGAAAGCTTTTTGTATTTTTAATTCAAATAAGCTGTTGTAAACAACATAGATTCCAGCAATAAAAGGAATTACACTAACTAATAATATAGCTTGAGTGACAGAAATTGTAGGGAAATATTGTGCGATTAATCCACTAGGAATATTTTGCCAAATAAAGGAGATCCCTTCATCAATCAAAACTCTCTTATAAAAGAGAAATTGAATCCACATATAGAAAAAGAGAGAGAATAAAATTAATTCAATTTCAGTTTTTGGTATCTTGTTTCTTTCAATAACTGACAATAATAGGTAAATAACAAAACCAATGATAAGAAGAAAAGTAGCTGAACTAGTAATTGATAGTATTAGGAAGCAAGCAAGATAATATTTTAGATGTTTTTTCCTTTTTGCATTAAGGAACAAATAGATCGTGAAAAATGCTAGAGGAAGGAAAAGAGTCATAGGTGTAAATGAGTTGGTAAAAAATAATACAGGTAGAAAACCAGCAACTAAAGCTGATAGTAAAGAAGCTTTTTTGTCTTTTGTAATAGTTTGCGCCAATAAGTAAACAACTATTGTTAAACTGGCCAAAAAAATGTTGGGAAGAACTTTAGCAATAAATGCTAGTGGAAAAATATAGCTAAAGAAAGCAAATAAGTAGTGGAAAAAAGGTAAGAAGATTAATTCTCTACCTCCATAAGAGAGTGAGTCTTGGAACAATGGTGTGAATGTAGTAGCAATATGTTCAACTTGCCTTAGATGGAAATATGATTCATAGGTGAAATTAGGGATACTAAATGCGAAATATAACCTAATAGCTAAAGTAAGTAGGAAAATTGAAATCAACCACTTTTTTGCATTCATAGAATGGAGTTGATTATTTTGTATATAAAAGTGTTGGAAAGGTTTATTAATTTAAATATTATAATAACAAGATGGGACCTAAATTAGCTAGTATTTTTACATTAGGGCTTCTTTCTACTTTTGTGTTTGCAGTAGTTATAGGTGCGATGCAAGTATTGGATGTTGTTTCTCTTCCTCTGGCAATTATATTTGTGGTTGTTTTTAATTTTCTTGTTTGGTTATTGGGTCCATATGTGCAAAATTTTATCTATAAATTTTTTTACAAAATCACTTTTATGAATCCTGAAGAGTTGACTAAGCAGAAATATTATGCTTTTGTTAAGGCAACTTGTGATAAATATAATTTAAAAATTCCAGTGTTCGGTATAATTCATGATCAGAATCCTACTGCATTCACTTATGGTTCAGCTTCTTTTAATGCTAGAATAGTTCTGACAGAGGGTTTGTTTACTTTTCTTAATGATCAGGAATTGGAGGCAGTAATAGCTCATGAGATTGGCCACATAAAAAATAAGGACTTTATAATTATGACTATTGCAAGTACTTTATTGCAAATTTTATACCAAATATATGTATTTACTATCAGAACTAGTGGAAAGATAGGTCCTAAAAAAGGAGAAAAGAAAGAGAATCCTTTGGTTTATGTTGGTTTTGTTTCTTTAATATTTTATTGGATTGGTACATATTTAGTTATGTTTCTAAGTAGACAAAGAGAATATTATGCTGATAAATTTTCAGCTGAGGAAACTGGAAACCCAAACGCCTTATCTGAAGCTTTAATTAAAATTGCTTATGGTATAGCTAGTACTCCTGATACTGAAAAAACAGCTCATTTGCTGAATGCTACCAGATCTCAAGGAATATTTGACATGAAAATGGCTAATGAAGCCGGGCTTTTGCATTATAATGGAAAAAATAGAAAAAATTTGGTTGAAAGAGCCTTGATGTTTGATATTGTAAGTCCTTGGGCTTGGATATTACAATTGAAATCTACTCATCCTGTTATTGGAAAAAGAATTTTTAGGTTGTCGGGTGAAGGAAAATCTAAATATTCATTTGATACATCGATAGTTGATAAAGGAAGAATTTGGAAGAATTTTTTCAAGGAAGCACTTATCTATTATTCTCCACGAATTACTACTTTAATTATTTTGATTGTGGGCTTATTGCATTTTTATGGTAAAATCTCTGTTAACATAGCCGTATATGTTTCTTTACTATTATTAGTGTTTATACTAAGTGTAGTAAAAACGATATACAAATATCCTAAAAAGGAATTTCAAGAATTGTCTGTGATTGAATGTATGGGGGATATGTATGCTTCTCCAGTACGAGGTAGGCCAATTAAACTAACTGGTAAGGCGATTGGTCGTGGCCAGGCTGGTTTTGTTTTTGGTGAAGACATCATGTTTCAAGATAAGACTGGGTTGATGTATCTAAATTATGAAAGTGGAGTTCCTTTATTAGGAAACTTAGTTTTTGCATGGAAGAAATTGGAAAAATTGTTAGGCAAATCTGGGGTGGCAACAGGTTGGTTTTTACGTGGAGTTACTCATCATGTAGAATTATATCACTTTAAGGTTGGTTCAGAGGTAATAAAGAGTTATGTTAGATTTTGGGCAATGTTCTTTCCTTTATTGATGTTGACAATTATAGCTTTTGTCTTATTTTTGTTACGATTTGCATATGGTTATTAATTATGTTACATTAATTTTAAATAGTGTCTTGATCTATTCTTATTTATGAAATATACACCTTTAATTGCCTTAACTGCTTTAGCTGGTTTAGGTTGCCAAGAAAAGCCCATAGTTGGAGATTATGTGGTT
>JADHVA010000033.1 GCA_016784245.1 Nanobdellota archaeon | reverse complement strand
CATGGAAGAATATGAAAGAAGGTAGTTCTGTATTAAAAACATTAAAATAAATTTTTTATTTTTTTATAAATTTATCAAAGATAATACTTCTTGCTTTAACAATTTCTGATTTTAAAGGTTTTAAATTTTTCTTAGAATAAGTTCCAGGTCTTGCAGTATACTTAGATAAGTTTAATACTTCAAATTTCATATCCTCTAAAAACTTTTTAGTTTCTAAAAAATCTTCTTCAGTTTCTGTAGGATAACCAATGATAATATCAGTAGCAATGTGAATGTCAGGAATACCTTTTCTTAAAGCAGTTACTAAGTCTTTAAATTGTTCAACAGTATATTTTCTATTCATATCCTTTAGAACTTTGTTTGAACCAGATTGTATAGGAATATGTAAGAATCTCATGAATCTTTTATTTTTGAAAATTTCAATAAATTCAGGCAAATAATTTAAAACATATTCTGGATTCATCATACCTACTCTAACTATGAAATCACCTTCAAGTTTTACAATTTCTTTTAATAAAAAAGATAAATTGGTGTCAATATCATAACCGTAACAACCTGTATCTTGAGAAGTTAAATTTACTCTCTCACCTTTGAAACCTTTTATTGCATTAAGAATATCAGAAATAGGATAAGATTTTAATTTTCCTCTTGCAAATTTAGTAGCACAATAATTACAATCACCCAAACAACCTTCAGAGATTTGAATGATTAAAGTATCTTCACTATCTTGTTGAACTGGAAGTTCTAATTTGTTAAGTTTCTTTGAAGAAAAAAGTTCTTTAATTTCTCCATTAATTTGATTAGGTAAATTATTAAGAGTATTTGTATCAAAAACACCTTTTACATTTTTTATATTTTTTAGATCTAAAATTTTAGGTAAGCAACCGCCAAGATAAACTGGTTTGTTTAGAGATTCAATATAAAAGATTATTTTACTTTCAGTTTGATCCTTAACTCCACAAGAGTTTACTACAACAATATCTGCTTTATCCTCGCTGTTTACAATTTCAAAATTATCATTAGATAAAACCCCTTTAATGATTTCAGAGTCCCTTTTGTTAAATACACAACCAAAGGTTTTTACAAATATTTTCATAGAAATCAAGGTTTTATAGATGGTTTAAAAAGGTTTTGTTCAAGCCTAAAGAATTCCTTTTCGTAGCCAGCAGGGAAAGTTACATTGACAGTTGTTTCCACATTAGTATCTTTTAGATATCTTAAAGCTTTTAATTTTTCAAGTTCCATAGCATTTTCTCCAACAAGCTCTGTGTAAATATGGATATCATTTAAAGTATCTGACACATGTGCTTTTTTTGAAGGATAAAGATTTATCATGAAAGAATGACATTCACCAAAATGAGGATTTTGTATTCGAATAGCATCAAATAAGTCAATGAAAGAATAAGGTAAAGTTTCTAAGTTATCAAAAAATAAATTTACAGTTTCATAAGGTGTGTAGTCTTCAATTATTTCTTCTTTTTTTGAAAATAATCTAGCAAAAAAACCTTTCTTTGCAGGAAGATTGTGAACAATAGTTCCAGAAAAAACAAATCTTAAAGATTTTAATTTTTTTTCTTCTTTTAATTGTAATAAAAATAAATAAACTCTTTCAGCAATTGTATCAAAGTCAACATTCTTGTAAACAATAGTATCTACTTGTTTAAGCTTAGCCATATTTGTTTATAAGAAGAATTAGTTTAAAAAGTTTCTGTTAAGCAGCCTGTTCTTTTATTAGAGGAAAAGACAATAAATTAGTTGTAGGATCATCAATACTAACATAAACAGTAATACTATTATTAGTTATTTTATTTCCTTCTAAATCATTGTAATGAGATAAATTTGATAAACCTTTTTCAGCAATTGCAGAAGTTATGTAAATTCTAATGCTATTTTTTTTTCTGTATCTTTTAAAATATGTTCTTATTTCTTCATTAGTTCTATTTGTTTCTCTGAAAGTAATTGCAAAATAAACTTCATGACAATCTCCAAAAGAAGGATTTGTAGATTTAGCTGCATTCAAATGAGTTGTATAATCTAAAGAATCAATTCTTGTTGAACCTATAGGAACTGTAACATAAGGTACTTGTTCATAAGCACTAGGAGCTTTTCCTTTTACTTTAGTTTTACCAAATAAATTTGCAAAAAATCCTTTTTTTCTAAAAAAATTAAATTCGGGATTCCTAACAGTTCCATAAAGAGTTACTTTAATATCTAAAATATCAAGACCTTGATGAGAAATTAAGAATTCTAAATATTCTTTTACTTCTCTGTAAGCTTTAGAATCGCAAATATTATCAAAACTACCATTCCCAAGAATCATATGTTGCATAAAGAGATATGAGGCTAGAGGATTAATAAAGCTTTCTTAAATTAAAGGCCTTAAAACAAAGTAAGGATAGTCTTTAATTGAATTAACTTTGTCAGAAACAATAACAGCTTCAGGATTCTCAGGCATTTCTTCAAGTTCTTTTATTCTAAAACCATATTCATATTCTTTTAACTTAGAATAGTCAATATCTTTTTCTTTGAAAACATCTAAAGAACAACCTCTCTTTAAAATTCTTAATCCTGCCTCAATAGAATCTTTATTTTGAAGTAAAAGAATTACATTTGAATCAGAACCAATTGGTAAACCACCAGCTCCTTTATTCATTTCTGTGTATAAGTAAGCAAAGTGATTAAAAAGTTCAACATTGATTTTTGTTTCAGGATTTTTTACATCAACAGGAGCATTTTTTTTCTCTACAATATAGGCACCAATTTCTGCAGCGAGTTCCATAGAATTTTTTAATACCTTATCTGATCTTTTTACAATTATTTTGAAAGTTCCTTTCTTGTAAAGTTTTAATGCTTCTTCCTTAATAGTTTGTAAATCTTGTGAGTATCTCTTTGCATAAGAAAAAGATGCTATTCCAAAAACATTCTTTAACTGAGGACATTCTTTATCAGTGTAAATTAATATTCTTCCTCTCATTCTTCTAACTTTTTCAAAAGGAATATTGTTTCGCTTAATACAATCTTTAATATTTTCTCTCAACTTTCTCTCAAAATCGACCCGGTTCTTACCTTTGATTGCAATTTCAGCATATTTTACTATAATCATAGGCTTGAAAAGAAATTTAGTGATATTTAAGTTTGATGGTAAGATTTATAAACAGAACATTATTTTCTAGACTTATGAAATACTTAAGTACAGACTCAGTAAGAAGGTCAGGTAGTTAGAATTCTATTAATAATTTATTTTTGGAGGTTTTTATCATGAAAAATGTACAAGATTTAAAATGGAAAAAGAATATTACGGTTAAAGATTTAGTGAATGAGCTAGGTCATGTTGGGTTTCAAAGTATAGAATTGAATAAAGCTTCTGAAATTTTTGTAAAAATGAAGAAAAATAATGCTAAAGTTTTTTTAACATTTACTTCAAATATGGTTACTTCAGGATTGAGAGGATTCTTTGCACAATTGATAAAATTAGGAATGGCTGATATAATTGTTACAACTGTTGGTGGTTTAGAAGAAGATTTTATGAAAGCTACTGGAGAGAAGTTTAATATTGGAACTTTTAACAGTGATGATGTTGAGTTACATGAACAAGGAATTAATAGAGTTGGAAATTTAACCATCAATAATGAAAGTTATATGAATTTTGAAGATAAAATGTCTAGAATCTTACATAAGTTGTATGAAAAGAAAAAGAGATGGGCTGTATCTGATTTATTGAGAGAAATTGGTTTGACCTTAGATGATGAAGATTCTATTTTGTATCAAGCTGCTAAAAATAATATTCCAATATTTTGTCCTGCTATAACTGATGGAGCATTTGGTTTCCATTTATACTTATTTCAACAGAACCATGAAGACTTTGTAGTTGATGTTGTAAAAGATTTTGGTAATATTTTATTGAGTACATCACATGATGAGAAGAAAGGTGTTATAGCTCTTGGTGGAAGCATTTCTAAGCATCATGCTATCCTTTGTACATTATTGAATGGTGGAGCTGAGTATGCAGTTTATATGACTACAGCACACAAGACTTCAGGATCAATGTCGGGTGCTACAACTAATGAAGCTAAATCATGGGGTAAAGTTAAAGATGATTCTGATATTGCTACAGTAATAGGAGATGTTACATTTACTTTCCCAATGGCAATGATTAGAGCTTTGGAAGTTTTAGATGAGGAGGACTTATTGAATGCCTAAATTTATTTTGAATAAAAATGTTATTTTAGAAAAATATAATGAAATTGAAGAACTTTGTGATTTGGTTTCGTATAGTTCTAAAACTAATTCTTTAGTTACAGAGATTTTAGAAGAAAAAAATAATTGTATGTTTAGTGTACATTTAGTGAATGAATTGAAAAATATTAAAGATTTATCTAGAGTTATATTTTTATCTCAAGGTTGGAATGAAGAAGAAATCAAAGATTTAATTTCTAAAGGAATTGATCATTTTGCAGTCGATAATGAAAGAGACTTAGATATTCTTTTGAAGTATTTAGAAAGTTTTGATGGAAAAGTAAATTTATTGTTAAGATTAAGATTAAAAGAACATAGTTTGAGAACTGAAAAATTCTTTGTATTTGGAATGAAATCAAAAGTAATTAATTCAAGAGTTAAAGAATTAAAAGAAAATTCAAAGATTGATAAATTAGGAGTACATTTCCATAGAAAAACACAAAATATGAGTGAATGGAATCTTAAAGAAGAAATCTCTTTAGTTTTAGATAAAGAATGTTTGAAAAGTTTAGATTATATGAATATTGGTGGAGGATTACCTTCAGTTTATGCCAATACAAATGTAAAAGTTGTTGAAGGAATAAAAAGAAAATTAAAAGATTTTAGAGAATGGTTAAGTTCTTATGAAATAAAAATGATTATTGAGCCTGGAAGATTTATTGCTGCACCTGCTGTGAAACTTGTAAGTAAAGTTTTGAGAATTTATGATAATAATATTATAGTTGATGCCTCTGTGTATAATTCAGATATGGATGCTTTGATTGTTCCTGTAAAATTATTGGTTGAAGGAGAATTAAAAAAAGGAGAAGGAGAAGCTTATGTGATTAAAGGAGTTACACCTTGTTCTATGGATCTTTTTAGGTATAGAGTATATTTGAAAGATGTAAAAGAAGGAGATGAAATTGTTTTCCTGAATGCAGGAGCTTATAATTTTTCTACAGAATTTTGTGATCTTGAAAAAATTGAAGTTGAGACTGTTTGATAGTAAGTTATATAAAATACTAAAATAGTATTTAGTAGAGAGGTGAAGAAGTGACTTCTAAAAAAATTGAGGAAGAGAAGGTTAATAGAATTAAAAAGAATTCTCATGATTTAAAGACAATTCTAAAATTAGAAAATAAATTGGATCTAAGTCTACATGCAATGACAGTCCTTAATGAAAGATATCTTTTGAAAAATAATAAAGGAAAAATTATAGAGAACCCTGAACAAATGTTTAGAAGAGTTGCTAAATATGTTGCAAAAGCTGAAAAAAAAGATAAGAAGAAATGGGAAAATGAATTCTATGAAGTTATGAAGAATTTAGAGTTTTTACCGAATACACCTTGCCTTACAAATGCAGGAACAGTTAGAAAACAATTGAGTGCATGTTATGTTTTAGATTTACCAGATTCAATAAAAGATATATTTGAAACTTTGAAGAAGTCAGCTTTAATATTTCAAAGTGGAGCAGGAGTAGGATTTTCTTTTTCAAAAATTAGAGCTGAAGGTAGTTTGATAAAAACAACAAACAGAGAAGCTTCAGGTCCAGTTTCATTTATGTATGTTTTTGATAAAGCTGCAGAGATTATGAAAAAAGGTGGAATAAGAAGAGCAGCAATGATGGGTGTTTTAGATATTTCACATTTAGATATTTTAGAATTTGTTGGAGCAAAAGAAAATGGAGATTTGAAGAATTTTAACATCTCAGTTGCTATAACAGATGATTTTATGAGAAAAGTTTTGCATGGACAAAGTTATTGGTTGAAAGATGAAAAAGGAAAGAATGTAAAAAAGTTTAGTGCAAGAGAAGTTTTTGATTATATCTGTACAAATGCTTGGGAAAATGGAGAGCCAGGAATTTTATTTATTGATGAAATTAATAGAAAAAATAATTTGAAAAAATTAAATCAAATTTATGCAAGTAATCCTTGTGGAGAAGTACCACTCTTTGAAAGAGAATCTTGTTGTTTAGGTTCTGTAAATCTTTCTAAATTTACTAGGAAAGGAAATGTTAATTGGGTTCAACTTGCAAAAGCTGTAAAAACTGGAGTTAGATTTTTAGATAATGTTGTCACAGTAAATAAATATCCTACAAAAGAAATAGAATTAATGTGTTTGAGTAATAGAAAAATTGGATTAGGTGTTATGGGATGGGCAGATATGTTAGTAGAGTTAGGAATTTCTTATGATTCTAAAGAAGCTGTGAAACTTGCAAATAGTGTTATGAAATTTATTAATAAAACTGCTATAGAAGAATCTGAAAAGTTAGCAAGAGAAAAAGGAACTTTTCCTAATTTTAAAAGAAGCAGTTTGAAGAAAAAAAGAAGGAATGCAAATTTGTTAGCAATTGCACCAACTGGAAGCATTAGTATTATAGCAGGGTGTTCATCAGGAATTGAACCTCTATTCGCAGTAGCTTATATGAGAGAAATATTAAATGGAATGAAATTATTTGAAGTAAATAAAAGATTTGAAGAATTAGCAAGATATAATCAGTTTTATAAAAAAGGAATGATGAGGAATATTGCTAAAAAAGGTACACTAAAAGGAATAAGTGGTGTTCCAAAGCCTGTGAAGGAATTGTTTAAGACTTCTTTAGAGATCCCATTAGAGAGACATATAGAGATGCAAGCAGCCTTTCAGAAGAATGTGGACAATGCTGTTTCAAAAACAATAAATCTCCCTAAGAGAGCAAGTATAGGCGATGTGAAAAGAGCTTATATGTTTGCATGGAAAAATAAATGTAAAGGAATTACTGTATATAGATATGGTAGTAGAGAAAAACAAGTTTTGTATTTAGGTAAAAAAAATTGTAATAAATGTTAGAAATAAATAAAAAATAAATAAAAAAAGAGATTTATCTTCTCTTCTTTTTCTTAGCTTTTTTCTTAACTTTTTTCTTTGCTGCTTTTTTCTTAACTTTTTTCTTTGCTGCTTTCTTTTTTACTTTTCTCTTAACAGCTTTCTTTTTAGCTTTTTTCTTAACTTTTTTCTTTTTAGCTTTCTTTTTTACTTTTTTCTTAACAGCTTTTTTCTTAACTTTTTTCTTTTTAGCTTTTTTCTTCTTCTTTTTTCCGCCTCTAGCCATATTTGTACAAGCTACATGGCCAGCCTTGTCGATATAATAAAGCATACCAGGCTCTCTCTTAACGCCACACTTAACTACTACTTGCTGTTTGAATGATCC
>JADHVA010000032.1 GCA_016784245.1 Nanobdellota archaeon | reverse complement strand
TGGGCCTAACCAATTTTCCATGAACATTGCAACAGATTGAGTGAAACTTCTTCTTTTAGTTTCAAGAATTTGATCTGCAGCAAAAGAAAAGCTACCCATAAGTTCTTCATAGTTTGAAATGTCTTCAACTTTAGATTGGAAATCTCTTTTTGCAGTTATTGATTCCATTTTATCAAAAGGAACTTTTTCTTTAGCAAGTCTTTCTAATTTTTCTTTTATGTCTAATAAATTTTCAGAAATTTCTTTGTGCCCCATAGCTTTTGTTTCTTTTGATGCATAATCTAAAGTTATTGTGCTTAAATTTGAGCTTAGAATGTCTCTTGCTCTGTATGGAATATTATGACCTTCATCAAAAATAATAATACAATCACTAAGGTTTTTGTTCATTCTTTGTAAAAGATTATTTCTTATGTGAGGATTTAACATGTAATTGTAATCAGCAATTATGACTTGTGCTTTTTTTCCAAGTAAACAAGCAGTTTCGTAACTACATACATCAGAATTAAAACAAATGGTGTTTATTTCTTCAACATGTAAAGGAGATTGAGCTTTTAATTTATCTAAAACATTAATTACTGTTGGAGATAATTTATTTTTTATTTTGAGATTAGAAAAATATGGACAATTGTCTTTTTCTCTTAAATCTTTACAATATTCAAAAAATTCTGATGAAGTAAGTAAATTTATTCCAGATTGATTACACATTCCTTTTTTTCCAATTAAATCAACAACAACTAAGTTAAGATTATGTTTTTGTTTCATATCTTTTAATGTTTCTACAGCAATTAAATGTTGAGTATTTCTAGAAGTTAGAAAGAAAATTGTTTTTTTTGGTTCCTCTTTTAATATATATGATAGAGCAGGTGCAAGTGTAGAGATTGTTTTTCCTATACCTGTAGGTGCATGTAGAAGCAAATTAGTTTTGTTTTTTATAGTTTCATGGACTATATTCATTAAATTCCCTTGGGTTTTTCTTAATGTATCATATGGGAAATAGTAATCCATGTGAGATTTGTAGATTTTGGATTTATAAGATTATGTGTGGTTTTCTGAAAATCTTTCAGTTTTTTTTGGTATAGCTTTTTTAATTACAATGTTTTTTTATAGTAAAAGGCTATTTTTAGCTTATATGAAGAGAAATGTGATACTAATGGGTGGAAAAACACATGTAGTTTCTTTGCCTTCAAAATGGATAAAAAAATATAATATCCAAAAAGGTGAAGAACTAAATATTGAAGAAATAGGTGATTCTATTATTGTTAAAACTGGAAAAAATGTAAAAGGTGAAGAGTTAACAGTGAATGTTGAGAATTTAGAAAAAATGTTAGGAAGGATTGTTGGTGCAATATATAAATCTGGATATGATCAAGCAAAAATTGTTTATGATAATAATGAACAGTTGAAAGTTATTGAGAAAACTTTACAAAGAACTTGTATTGGTTTTGAAATTATAAAACAAGGTGAAGGGTTTGTTATTGTAAAGAATTTGGCTAGTTCTGATAAAGAAGAATTTGATACAGCATTGAAAAGAATCTTTTTTACTTTAGAAATTATGGGAAATAAATTATTTGATGCTATGAATGAAGAAGAATATAATGAAGTGATTATGAAAGATGATCAAGTGAATAAATTGTCAGATTTTTGTAGAAGAATTTTAAATAAAGGGGAAATAAAATTAATTGTTAAACCTAATGTGATATATTATTTAGTTGAACAGTTGGAAAGAGTTGGAGATGTTTATAAAAAATTAGCTAAATATGGTATTGATAATAAAATGAGTAAAAATTCTAAATTTTTATTGAGAGATATTAATTTATTATTAGTTTATTATAGAGAACTTTTTTATGATTTTAAGTTAGATAAAGTTGAAGAATTTTATAGGATGTTTGAGTTTTTGAATGGAAGGATAGCAGATTATAAAGAAAAAGGTTATACTGAAGATTTAATTTTACAAGAATTTTTGTTAGAATATATTTTTGACTTGAATGGAGCTTTGGTTACAATAAAGCTTTGAGTGGTGTTGAGTTTAAATAAAACATTAAAGGATCTTTTAATTGAGTTAATCCTGTTTCTTTAATCCCCTCTAAAGTTGTTTCTAAAAATTTTATAGAACTTGTATCATCACCTTTTGCAAAGAAACTACCTATTTGAAAAGTTGGACAGAGTACTCTGTAGAGATGTCTGTTATAAAGTTTTATTTCTCTAGCTTCTATTTCTGATCTTAATTCTAAATATTTTTTTACTGCAGTTTCACTTCTTGGTGTGTTTGGATGAGATCTAAAATTTTCTATGTCAAAGGCAGGATAATGTAGAGCTGCTGTTTCTAAGTCTATTATTGTTCCATCATCTAATACATTTGTTGGGAAAAAATCACAATGACTTGTTATTTTCTTACCTTCTTGTTTTTCTAATAATTTTTTAATTTCATGGAATAAAGGATATGCATCAGCTGGATTTCCTAATCTTTTTTCAACAAGTCTTCTATTAAGTTCAATAAGAAGATCATATTCTGGAAGTTTTAATTTTAAAGAATGTAACCTTGCTAATGAAAGCATTGATGCTTCTGAACTTTTTTCATTAATTGTTTTATCTAAATTTTTCGCATTTCTTCTAAATGTAATTAATACTTCATTGTCGTCAGAATAATGAATTACTAAAGCTGGAGTGAAAAGATTACTTATAGATGTAGATTTGTATGCTTCTGAAAGAACATAAGCTTCTCTTGTAAAATTATCTTTTCTTTTCTTTTCTCCAATTTTAATAATAATAGTTCCTTTTAATTCTTCTGAACAAGTTATTTCTAAAACTTCATTTCTTGATTCTCCAATTATTTGTAGTTTGTCTTTTTGATTTTCTATTATTTCATGCCATAGATTTTTTGCTTCTTCTGTTCTTGATGATTTACTTAATGAAAGTGCGTGAGCAAGTTTAATTTCTAAAGAAGAGTTTTGGTTTAATATTCTTGGCCAGACTTTTTCATAAGCTGTAGATTCATCTCCATTTTCAAGACAAGAAAAAATGTAATCGAATTGGGTAGATATTCTTTTATCTAATAAAGCTCTAACTTGATAAAGTTTTTTTAAAGGCAAAGTTAATAATTTAACAAAAAAAGATTTATCTGAAATTTTATCTCTTTGAGTTTCTAAATATTTTGAATATTGTAATATTCCATGACCTAATTCTCCTCTCATTAAATGTAATTTTGCTCTATCTTCTTGAATTGCATTTGGATTTGGTGGATTTAAAGTATCTTCACTAAATTCAATTAAGGATTCTAAACTTTTAGGAGAAGGATTGAATATGTATCTAATGGTTAATGGTAAACCCATAGTTAATGTTGATAATAAATTTTTTAGTCTTGGTTTTTGCATAAAACCTAAAGATTGTAAAGATAAATTGGTGCAGAATCCTACTCCTAAGGTTTTTAGAGTTTCTGTAGCTAATTTTTTGTATAGTATCTTATTATTTATATCCAATTCAGTAGCTATATCATATAAAGGTTTTATATCGTCGAAGAATACATAAGAAGCATATAATCCAGCAAGAATAAAAGTTGATGTTTTTTTATATTTAATAGGTAGATCAATTATATCTTCTCTAATTTTCATGTATTTAGAAATAATTTTTTAATTTAAATTTATATATATCCTTTATTTTCAGCTAAAGTTAAACCTGTAATTGTTCTTTCATCAATAATCTCTCCAGTGTTGATTAAATTTTTAATTTGTTTTATATTGAATGTTGAGACTGTTTCAATTATATCTCTGTTAAAATCTTGAATTCTATCTCCAACTTCTATAAAGAAATAAAATTTTTCTTTTTTGTTCATTGAAATGTCTGGAAAAGTGTTTCCTATTCTTTTAATATCAATTACTTTGAAACCAGTTTCATCTTCAACTTTTCTTCTGATTGCAGAAAGAGCAAGTTCTCCTTCTTTAATCCAACCACCAGGTATTTCCCAAGTCGGTTTGTGCCAAAGAACTCTTTTGGTTTTGATTAAGATAATTTTTCCTTTTTTAATTACAACAGCAGCAACACCATTAGTTAGAGGTTCAATAAAAAGCTTTTCTAAAATCTTTCCTGTAGGTGTTGTAATTTTTGCTAGTTCAATATTTATTTCTTTAGAAGAAAATATTCTGTAAGAATCTAGTAGTTTCACCTTAAGCTATATTTGATAATTTTGGTTTAAAAAGCTTATGTAGAATATTTCTTTAACTAAAAGTTTAAATTAGTTTATCTAATTCTTTTCTTTTTTGTGCATCAAAGGTGCTAACAATGTCGATAACATATTTACCTTCATCAAGTTTGTAAATTAAAGGTTTACCTTTGAATAAATCAATTAAATCTAATTCATATTTTCCAGCTCCTGTTATTTTAATGCTTTCAAAATCAAGGATTACTGGATTATCACTATCTTTGTTTCCGATAATGTCAAGAACATCTTTTTCAATTTTTTCTTTATCTTTAGGAGAAAGGTTTTCTGTAAGTTCCTTTGCTTGTTCAATTGAAGCTTTTTTTACAAAGAAAAAGAATCTACTCCCACAATTACAACCTTGTAAGAGTTCCTTACAACCAGCTGGATACAATTTTCCACATCTTACACATTGGTGAGGCATTTATTTATTTCCTTTTTCTTTTAGTTGCTTTTTTCATGTTGTGAGTTAAAAGCTCGATTTTGTCAGGGTTTCTTTTAATTTCTTTAACGACATTTGCAGGACCAATTATGGTTAAACTGTCCCTATCACCTACAAGCCATTTTGTAAATAATTGTTTTAGTTGTTGGAAGTTATCTTTATTTTTTTTCTCTTGATTAATTGTGCAAAGCTCAATTCCTCTGAATTCTTTGCTAACTTCTTCCATAGTTTTTTGAATTAAAGCTGCTTCTTCTTCTGGTTTAAGACGACCTTGCATAAGAACTATCTTGTTCTTTTTTACTCCAGTAAGTAATTTTGCAATTCTTCTATTTGAAGATAGAGACTCAATCTCACTGAATGGAATATATTGTAATGTTAACACTTTTTCACCTCATTTTAGTTTACTAAATTAAATAATGCCTCATAAAGTTCGTCAATATTTTTACCTTTATTAGCAGAGATTCCAACAATTGGATATTGTGGGAATGCTGATTCAATCTTCTTTATGTTAGACTTCTTTAAATCTGTTTTGTTTGCAGCGATAAGAACTGGTACATCTCTTGCTGCCAAATTACCAATAATTGTTATGTTTACTTGTGAATATGGGTTTTCTGTAGAATCTAATACAACTACAACACAATCCATATTGTCTAACCATTTAATTGCTTCGATAACTCCTTTTGTTGCTTCTTTTGCTCTTTCTCTTGCAATTTTTTTATTCATTTTGTGCTTTAGAAAATCTTCATAATCTATTTTTGTAGCAATACCAGGTGTATCAACAAGATTGAAGGTTAACTGTTTACCTTTTTTCTTAATATTAATATTTTCTTTCACTTGAACTTCTCTAGTTTCATGAGGAACAGCAGAAGCAGTACCCATTTCTATTTCTTCACCTAACCAATCTTTACAAATTTTATTTGCAAGGGTTGTTTTTCCAGCATTTGGAGGTCCATAAAGACCAATTTTTAGATGTTTTTTCTTTTTGAACATATTTGGTAGAATTTTACTAAGGATTTTTTTTAGTTTTTTTATCATTTGGCACTCCTCTTTTTATTATAAAAAGAATGATTTAAGTAGATTTAAAAAGATTTCTGTGGTTTGATATCTTAAATCTGGAATATTTATTCTAATTTTAGTTTATTTCTCATTATTTTTGAGGTTGTTATTTGGTATAAAACTTTTTGTAATGAGGCTCCATATTTGTTTGCTTCTAGGCTTGTGTTGATTGAAGCTTGTATTAATTTGTTTTCAGAATCTCTTGCAAAAGTTTCTAAAGCTTTGTTTAATGGGATTCCTTGTTTGTATTGATTTTTTAATTTGTTTACATAAGGATTTAATTCTTTGTAATCCTTTTCTAGATTTTGAAAGTTAGTTTTGTTAAGATCTTTTGTAAATTTAAAAAATTGTGTTTCTAATCTAATGCTTTTTTTGAAAGATAAGAATACATCAATTAATGGGACAAACCACATAATTAAAACTCCTATTAAAATTAATAATGAAAATAATAAGGTGTTGTCTTTGAAAAGGAAAAAGTTAGTAATTATTATAATGACACCAATAATAATGCTTAATATGTTACCAAGCTTGGGTTTGAAGTGCAAGATTAATTCTTTTGAAAGTCTAAATATGTTTTTGAATTTTTTTAAGTAAGTTTTTTTTGATTGATATTGTGAAAGAAGTAATTTTGATTTTCTGTCGAAATAATTTTTTAAATCTTGTCTGTTTTTGATGTTATTGGATAAATCTAGTAGTAATTCTTTCATTTTTTTAGATGGAGTAAAATTTGATGCATCTTCTAAAGCTTTAGGTAAACTGTATCCAAATAAATTTACTAGATTAATTATTCTGTTTATTTCAATAGAAAAAGATTTATAATTATGTGAAAATAAAATAGGTTTAAAGATATCTTTTCCTTTTAATCCGGAATTTGCTAAGGCTGACAAGTGTGTAACTAAAAAAGGATATTCTTCATCAAGGTCTTTTTTCCTTTTATTCTTTAAATTAATTGGATAGTAAATGAATGTTATTAATGAAATTGATGATAATATTATTCCTGTAATTAATCCATAAGAAAAAGAATAGTTGTAAAATAAGAAAACTCCTAAGGCAGTTCCTAAAAATAAAAGTAAGAAAGATGTAAAGAGACTAATGCTGATGTAACTTATTGAAATTAATCTAATTCCTGAAGCTAGTAAAGTTTTATGTATTTTTGTGCCTAAGAAAGGAAATGATTGAAGTATTCTTTCTGAAATAGGTTCGAAAAATAAATTAGATATCTTTGCATAAATGTGAATTTTTAAGTCTTTTTTCTTTTTTTCTTTTAATGATTGTTTACTAATTTTTAATTCTTTTAGAAGAGCTTTTTGTTGAATTGTGTTAGCTTTAGGATTAATTTCATTTTCAATCTTTTTAACTTCATCTAAAATATTATTTAAGTAAGATTGTTTTTTATTTTTTATTGTTTCATTTTCATAATTATTTGAAAGATTTATTATTTTGTTAGAACTCTCTTGGATTGTTTTAGACATATTTTTCTCCCTCAGATTTTATTATTTTTTTCATTTCATTTAGAAGATTTGCAATTTTTTCTTTGTTTTTATCTTGGTATGATAATTCTATAATTGTTTCTGCTATTTGTTTAATATTGGTTATACTCATATTAATCCTGCCTTTTTTAGTACTGCTATGGGGTTTTCATAGTAGATTTTTATTATTTTTTTGTAGTCTTTTGAGTTTTGATTGATTTTAGTTAATAAAATTATTAGTTTTGTTCTTAAATTGAATTCATTAAGTGTTATATTTTTACCTTTAGCCATGAAAAATTTGCTGTTGTTTAAATTATTTAAAAATTGGTTATTTGAAAATCTAAAAATTTCAATCCCCTCTTCTTTTATTGAGTTTATTCTACCATTTTCAATATAACAAAGAATATTGTTAGATTCTTCAATATTATCTGTAGAAGCAATAATGTTAGCTGTAGTTAGTCCTTTATTGTAATTTTCTAATATTGCATAATCTTCTTCTCCAAAATAATCGCCCAGATAAGTTGTTGTATATGGGTTGGGTTCATAATTTTTTAAGTTTGAAAGAACTTTTATATGTGGTGGAAGGAAATAAGTCATTGAATTAAGGATTATTGGGTCATTTATGAAAAATATATTCTTTTTTGCTTCTATTGCCATCCATAGATATGAAAGTATTTCTGGAGATAGTTTTTGATTATTAATTAGTTGAGTTGGTGAAAATGAAGCAAATTGTTTTTTTATTATTCTGAATTTAGATTCTTGGATAGAATGTGGATTATAATTAATGAATATAGATAAATTGTTATTTTCATATTGTGTTTGAGGTCCTAAATTGGAAATCTCTTTTTCACAGATAATTGCTAATTTATTTAGAATTTTTTTAAGAT
>JADHVA010000031.1 GCA_016784245.1 Nanobdellota archaeon | reverse complement strand
CATTTTCTTTGAAAGCAAGTGAATTAACTGCTGAAGATTGGAGATTAGCTTTTGAGTTAGATTATTCTCATCCTGTTGCTATTCTTATGGAAAAAGTTTTAGGGGATATGATAGAAGATGGTGTTTTTGAATATGATATTGATGATATAATTGAAAGAGTTGAAAAAGAAAAAACTTTTCAAGAACTTGTTAAAAATGAAACTATTAATCGAATGAAAGCTTCAAAGAGATGGGGTTTATTTTCTAAAGAAGGTACAAAGATTGAAACTTTAATTAGAGGAGGACGGGTAAGTGTTTTAGATATGTCTGCTTATTTGACGGGAGAAGGTGGACAAGCCGTTAGAGCTTTAGTTATGGGTTTAGTTGCAAGAAGAGTTTTTGTTCAAAGAATGATTTCTAGACAGTTAGAAGAAGTTGAAGCAATTAAAACTGGATATTCTTATTTTAAGATGGAAGAAGAAACTGATTTGAAAGAAAAGAAACCTTTAGTTTGGTTTATTATTGATGAAGCACATAATTTTTTACCTTTCCAAGGAAAGACTGCAGCTACCGATGCGCTAGTTACTATACTAAGAGAGGGTAGACAGCCAGGTTTATCTTTATTGTTGATTACACAGCAACCAGGGAAGATTCACACGGATGTTTTAACTCAGTCTGATATTGTTTTGTCACATAGATTAACAGCAAAGAGAGATGTTAATGCTTTGAACTCTATGATGCAGACTTATTTAGGAGAAACTTTAACTGGATATTTGAATATGTTGCCTGCAGAAAAAGGTGCAGCAATTATTCTTGATGATAATTCTGAAAGATTGTATCCTATGAGAGTAAGACCAAAACTATCTTGGCATGGCGGAGAAGCACCAACAGCATTAAAATATAAGAGATCAATGAACTTGGGGTTGTAGATGTACGAGAGAAGAGATAAGTTTTATGAAAAAGCTAAGAAAGAAGGCTATAGAGCTAGATCCTCATATAAATTAATTGAAATCCAAATTAAATATAAGTTAATTAAAGCTGGAGATTCTGTTTTAGATATTGGATGTGCACCTGGTTCTTGGTTGCAAGTTGTAAAAAAATATACTAGAGGAAAAATCTTTGGTGTAGATATTGTTCCAATGAAAAAAATTTCTGGAGTTAAATTTATTCAAGAAGATGTTAGAGAAATTAAATTTGAGATTAAATTTGATGTAGTAATTTCTGATATTGCTCCCAAAACTACTGGAAGTAGAGAAGAAGATCAGTTTTTGTCTTATGATTTGTCTAGAGAAAGTTTTTTAGTGGCTAAGAAAAATTTGAAGAAGAAAGGAAATTTTGTAGTGAAAACTTTTCAATCTCAAGATACTGAAGAATTAGTTAAAGAAATGAAACCTTATTTTGAATTTGTAAAGAGGTATGTTCCAAAGAGTACAAGACAAAGTTCTAAAGAATTGTATATTGTAGCTTTAGGTTTTAAATAGATACACTAATCTTAAATAGCTCTTCTAGATTTTTTTATTTATGGATATTAAGGCTTATGATGACAGAATATTAAATTGTATTGATGAAATATTTCAAGATGATTCTATTTTGAGTATGGAAGTTGGTGATATAGAATATGTTCCTATACAAGGAGATGATCTTTATTTTTGGAAAATTAAATCTAGAAAATTAGATGATGGTATGTTTTTTCCGGAAGAAAATAGTGAAAAAGAATTTTCTGTTTATGTTTATTATTCTGTAGAAAGAGATTTTTTTGATCTTTTTGCTTTAGGTATTAAGTATGATTTAAATATTGAACAAGTAGAAAAAGAATTATTACATTTTTTTAGTCCTGATCTTTATGAGAAAAAGTTTATAAAGAGTTAATTTTTCTTTGGTGTATGGAAAAAAATTTAGATCAATTAGTTAAAGGTAATAAAGTAGAAATTAGAGAATTAAGTGGTTCTGATTATAGAGAAGTAGTTTTTGCAGGTTATGAAGGAAATGATTTTTCAAGAAAAGCTGTATTTATTTGGCCAGGTGAAATGCAAGGACATATTGAAGGTGTGAAAGTTTTTGTTAATGATGATTTTAAAATTTATGATAATGGTTCTAAAGTAGATTATAGCCAAACAACTCAATGGGCTGGAGTTCATAGAGAAATGCAATTTTCTTTTGATAATCTTGCAGCTAATGTAATTCATGAAATACAAGAAAAGGTTGAAAAATCTTTTGATAGATATGCTGCTCTTTTAGTTTAGTTCTGAAAATCTTTCAGTTTTTCTGAAAATCTTTCAGTTTTTTCTTGTAAAGTTTTTTTAAATTGTTTTTCTTAATTGGTAATATGAGTTTTTTATGCTTTGATATAAGGTAGCGAGAGCTCTAGGAGGGGAAAATGAGTTTAGAGTCAGAAATTTTAGAAGAAATAAAAAATAAAGGATGGGATATAAATTATAATGGGAAAACTGTTGAAAATATTTATGGACAAGAGTTTAAAGTTAATTTTGAAGAGTCAGATGGTTTTTTTAGTTTAGCAGGATATATTGATCCATTAGGAAAAGAAATTACTATTAGAGATCCAGATCCAAGTTATATTGCTTTAACACAATCAGATTCAAGAGGAGACTTAATGGCACAAACATTAGCACATGAACTGGGTCATGCAGATTCTTATTGGGTTTCTTATGGATTGAGTGCTTTAATAGTTACATTAGGTGTTCAACAAGCTATTAGTAATAAATCTATAAAACCTTTAGCTTATGCAGGAGTTACTTTTGTTGGATGTAGATTATTTGTTGATGAAGTTATTGCTGAAGCTTTTGCTTGTGCTTTTCACGATGTGCCTTTTTTTAGAAGTGCATATTTAGGTTTGCCAAGTATAACTGGAGCTGCATCAGAAATGTGGGAAGGACTTCAAGGAGTTTTTTAATTCCTTTTTGGAAGAATACATTTTAAGTTGAAAGTTTTAATTAAGTTTTCAACAAATTCTTCACCTTTTTGAGTAATATAATATTCAACTCTTAAAGGTTGTTCAATTAATATTTTTCTTCCAATTAAATCAATCTCTTCTAAATGCTTTAATTTGTTTGAAAGAACTTTTGGAGTTATTTTATTAACTCTTTTGTTAAGTTGATAAAAATTTATGGATCCGTAAGCATAAATTAATAATAAAAGCAAGACAATCCATTTTCCAAAAATGGTATCTAAGTGAATTACATTCTTAATTATCTGAGATATATTTGCTTCTAACATACGATATTTAAGGTGTTTTTATTTTATAAAAGTATGTTATCACTCAAAAGTTTTTTAGTTTAAAAAGAAAATTAATTAACTCTAATATCTAAGCAAATTCTAAGCTTTCCTGGACCATATTGTCCACATTTTGCTACATGTAAAATTTTGAAGTTTTTGATGTGTTTTTGTATTTTTTCAATAGATTTATTAGGTATATCTTTTTCAGATAAAAAATCATAAAAGTGAATAATTCCATTCTTTTTTAATAACTTTTTTGCATTGTCTAAAAAGTCTTCAGCAGACTTTGGTAAAGGCATTAATATTCTGTCAAATTTTTCTTTGTAAGTAAAAGTTTTTGCATCTTCATTATATAATTCTATATTTGGATATTTTTTACAATTCATAACTGCATATTTGTGTCCAATTGGATTTTTTTCTACAGCAACAATTAATTTTGGATTTGAATGTTTAGCTATTACTAATGGATATGGAGCAACACCAGAAAATAAAACTAAAACCTTTTCTCCCTCTTTAACTTGTGTAGTAACTCTATATCTTTCAGTACTTAATCTTGGAGAAAAATAAACCTCTTCAGGATTTAATTTCATTTGAACTCCATTTTCTTTGTGAATTGTTTCTTTTCTTTTTTCACCAGCTAAATATTCTAATTTTAAAGTTCTAAATTCTCCACGGTAGTTGCCTTTTCTTCTTAATACAACTTTTATATTTGATCTTTTTAGAATTTCTTTAGCATCAGATTTTTTTGCATCCTGAGATAGAATTACAATGTCTCCAACTTGGTCATAAGAACCTGAATTTAGGTTTATTTTTTCTATTTTTTCACATTTTTTGTCAACAATATCTAAACCTTTGATTTCTTTTGAAATAGGAAAATAAATATGATTTTTGCCAATATGAGCTTTGTAGTCTCTAGATAAAGCCTTTGCTGTGATTAATTTTTGTTTTAATTTTTCAGCATTTTTCTTTAGCGTTTTAGCGCACTTCATAGATAGAATAAGAAATTAGGAGTTTAAAGTCTTTTTGGGTTATGGGATGAAGAAGTGAAATCTTTAAATATATGATATTTTTGATATTTTTTATGAATCCATTATTATTGCTACCTTTTGTGAGTATGGCCAAGGCAGATGAAGTTTATGAGCCTAATATGATTAGTGTTATGGTTATGGATAAAGCTTTGACAGGTGGAGAGTATGAAGAAGTTAGAAATACTAGAATTTATACAGTTAATCAATATTCTCAACAAAATTTACAATATTTAAATTGGTTTAAAATTCCAGTATATTTAGATGAAATTGTTTTTTTTGATAAAGATAAAAATGGTTTGTCAAAAGGAGATAAAATAATTTATAATTTTAGATTTAAAGTTGGTGGGAGGAATATGTTTTTTTCATTTGAAGATGAATTTCATAACTCTGAAGGATTATATGCAACTTGCGTTTATACAGATTTACAAAATAGTAATTGTATTAGTGTAGCTGATTTTAGTAAATATAATGAAAATCCTACTTTAATTTATCAAACTACAGGATTATATAGAAATAAAGTTGGAAGTCTTTTAGATAGTTTATCTCCTTAAAGGATAAATTACATCGGCACTAGCTCTTCTAGGTCTTTGTGCTTGAAAAGTTTGTAAATCTTCATCTAACCAGGATCCTGATTCTTTAGTCCAGTGTGGAGGAGAGTTTCCTTTGTGAGTTATTTCATTCCAGAAATATTCATTGTTGTAATACATCCAAATTTCTACAGATGGATAATTATGATATTTGAAATAATCATAAGGTATACTTGAGGAGTCAACTTCTGTGAAGCCAGTTTCATCATAATAATTTCCTGCTGTAGCTTCTACATCAAACCATCTATCATCTTCATAAACTTGTACCCAAGCATGTCCACCAACAGTACCATCAAAGTTTACAATACCTAGAACAATTCTTATATTTTCAGGATCATATCCATCAGCAATTAAAATTGAAACTAAAGCATTAGCTTGTTCTTCACAATCACTTGCAATCATTTGAAGTGGATTTGTTGAAAGAGTAGCTGTTGTTGTTAAAAATTCTTGAGGAAATAACCATTTTTCTTCTTCACCTAATAACATTGAATCTGACATCCAAACCCAATCTAAAGATTCTGCATAAATTTCTGCGATGCCATCAAGTTCATTTGCTAAATCTTGTACAGCATCTGCTTCAGGAGTTACATAAAGTTGGTATGCTGAAATTATACCTCCAGGCCAATCTATTTCTGGATTTTCTTGTTCAAGTAATTCTTGTAGTTCTTCTCTGTCAAATACATCTCTTTGGATAACTGTTCTATCTAATTTTAATTGTTTTATTCTTTCATCTCTAGCAGAATTTAAATCTTCTTTAAGATCACTTATCATAGTTTTAATACTATCACCTTTGGCAATTTCTAAAACACATGAGTTAGATTCTAATTCATTATAGTCTGTATTAGTTCCATCTGTACCAATAATAATAAATTCATCATTTTCTATTGTTAGTTTTAATTCTCCAGGTACTAAAGATTCCCATTCACAGTCTTTGTCAAATTTGATTACAATAGGGTCTGTAGAATTATAATAAGTAAAATAAAGAGATGTAGCCAAAGCTAGTAAAATTATTATTGTTAAGATGAAAATTATTGTTTTCTTTAAAGCTTTTTTTGTGGCTTTTTTCATTGTTGAAAATAATTTATTTCTTCTTTATAAAGTTTTAGAAAGATGTTCTGTACAGTTAAATAGTTCTAAGTGATTATTATTTATTATTGTTAGAGAAGTGTTATTTGTTTGGAATTGCCTATATTCTTCTATAGGAGTATTTAGTAAATGTAGGATTGAACAAATTATTGAACCTCCATGAGCTACAATTAAAATATTTTTGTCTGGCAGATTGTTGTAGAATTCTGAAAGTTTAGGTAGATAATCTAAATAATTTTCTCCTCCTTCAGGTCTAAAATAACAATAAAGAATATTTTGTCTAGCTAATTCCTCATAGAAATGTTTTCGGTTTTTTCCTTCATATTTTCCTTTTGACATTTCTCTTAGTTCTTTTTTTTGATTTAATTTTAAGAATGGGTGAAATTTTAAAATTTCTTCAGCAGTTTTTGATGCTCTTTGTAAATCACTAGAAAAGGCTAAATCTAATTTTGTATTTTTTAATCTATTTGCTAAAGCTTTTGCTTGTTCAATTCCTTTTTCAGTTAAAGGAGAATCTAGTTGACCTTGAGTTATATTGTTTTTATTAGCTTCAGATTCTCCATGTCTCACTAAGTATATTTTCATTTGTTAAAACCATTTTTTTAATGATGAATTTTCTTTGTTATTTATTTTTGATAAAGTTTTATCAACTCTTTCCTCTGAAAAATCATGTCTTTCAATTAAAATTTCTTTAATTTTTTCTGCATCATAAAGTTGGTCTTTTGGTTTTTCATCCTCAACAGGAATTTTTTTGAAAATATTAAGTATTTCTTCCCAATCAAAGTCTGTTTCTAACTCTTCAAATATTCTCTCAAACTTTTTTCCAGATTGTAATAACTTTAGAGCTTTCTTTGGACCTATCCCTTTAATTCCTTTTGGATTGAAATCTGTACCAACCATAATTCCTAAAATAATTAGTTCTTCTTGATTTAATTCTAATTTTTCTAAAAGTTCATTAAGTTCAATTAATTGTGGAAATACAGGGATGGTTCTTCCTTGGAATTTTCTTGTTTTTGCTAATGTTAAATTTTGTATAAGTTTTGGAGATCCAAAAAGTAAAGCGTCATAATCTTGAGAAGCTGTTGCCCAAACCATTTTCTTTTTACACATGTGTGCACATTGTGCTTCTGCTTCAGAAGGAGCTTGAACAGTTGGTAAACCTAATGCATTAAGTAATTCCTTAGATTCTTCAATCATATCTTCATTTAGAACTGAGAGTTGTCTTGAATATTTGTGCATTTGTTCAAAATCTTCTTCTTCTTTTGCATGAATATAATTCTCTTTTGCTTTTGCTTTGTTTTTTCTTCTAATAATTCTAGTTTTTTCTTTTAATTCTGGAGCTTCACCATCAAATACAAATATTGGAGTAATTCCTTTTTGCATTAAATTTGGTACTCTTGAGAATAAACCTATTAAATGAGAAGTTATATTGCCATCATCATCAGTTAAAGGTGCTCCATCTTGTTGTCTGATAGAACTAAGAAATTGAAATATTACATTTTGAGCATCTATTGCTAGTTTTTTGCCTTTTAGTTGATCCCAGGATAAAAGTTTTTTTTCAACTAAATCTGTAAGTTTAATTCCCATGTAGGTTTTTTAGAATTAAGGGTATAAAAAGTTTTTGTGTTTAGATTAGTTAATTGTCCCTAATCATTACTGATGGCATTTGTTTTATGTATGGTAGTGCTTGCTTAATTAAATATGAATCTAATGTTAAATCTAATTTAGATTTAAGATTTGCATAATATTCTGTTGTTTCATCAAAGCCTAATAAACATAAGAAGCCAGCAGAATATGTTTCTTTATGGGTTCTTTCTTCTCCTTCAGTTTCAATATGTAAGTGTATATGAATGTCGTTACCTCTTTGAGAATGTATATAATGTATAGCACCTTTATTTAGGATTTCATAAAATCTATGGTTTTGAATACCTATAATATTATCTTGAATTATTTTTGCTTCTATTTCTTTAAGAAAACTTGTAACTAGCTTTTCTAAATCTGATGGAGTTTTTCCTTTTGGGAGTTGTAATTGTGCGAAATACATAAAATTAATTTTTAAAATGATGTTATTTAAAACTATCTTTTTCTTATTTTAAACATTTTTTATAGATAAGTTTTATAAATTAGATTAGGGCTTATATTATTATGGATAAACTTACTTTGATCTTTAGTGATATTGAAGCTGGATCTGGAACTAATACTGATGATTTAGTAGAAGAAGATCTTTTGTGTCAAGTTATTAGAAATAATTTTTCTTATGCTAAAAAGTATCATACAGATTTAGTTTTGAATGGG
>JADHVA010000030.1 GCA_016784245.1 Nanobdellota archaeon | reverse complement strand
TAACTTGAGTTTTATCTGAAGCATCAATACCAAATCCATAATAATTATCTTCATTATAAACTTCAATTGGTCGTTCAATTAAATCAGTAAGTATACAAAGTCTAGTTTCATCAACCTTGTAAAATATTGGTGCTGCTTTTAGTAAATAAGAGTAACTAGTAGTATCATCGCAAACTGGAGGAATTCCCAAACAAGCATTTTGTTCTACATCTTTATCTTCATAAAATTGAAAAGTATAATCTGGACCATTTTCATGAGGCCATTTATCAGTTCTATCATCTTCCCAGTAAAGATATAAATTATTAATTTTAGCACCAATAAGACCGAATGGACCTTGTTTCACATCTTTTCCAACAATATAATAACTATCAGGGAAAACACAACCAAGTTCACCAGTAACTCCTGTCCATACACCATATTTCCCATTGACAACCATTACACCTAAAGTATAAGGTTTTGTTTCTCTAGCCTCATAAGTTCCATCTGCAATATTCAAAACAGAAACTGAAGATGCACTTTGAGAATAAATATTTTGTATTAAGTAAGAAGAAGATTCAGATACTGATCCAAGAGTTTGAGAATAACAGAGACATTCCGTTCCACCAATAGTATTAAAACCACCATAACAATAATCATCAACATTGGAAAACAATTTTTCAAAAGATGCTACAGTTTTAGTTTGAGCATCAGCTTCTTCATCTACTACAAAAACTTTGTCAAAGGAATCAATAATAATACCAAATATTTCACTAGATTGTTCATTAAAAATAATTCCCATTGTAAGAATAACTATGATAATGATAATCGCTGCTATAACTGTTTGCCAAATTTCTGCCATTTTATTTTCCTAAAACTCCTGTAAATAAGTAAGTAATTCCTTCAATAGCTTTTGTTTTCAAAGTTGAAGAAAATGCTATAATTACAATTAAAACAATTATGATTAAAATAAAAGCCGCGATATATTCCCAAGCAATATCTCCTCTTTTATTATGAAACATAACTTGAATCCAATGGTGGACCATAAGATAAACACCCCCTGTCATCTGGATCTTCACCCACTAAATTTTCTACAATAATACTATCACCTATTTGATCTCCTGTATCACTAAATAAAAATGATATAGCTCCTCCAGCTATAATAAGCGCATTTGGACCAATTACAAAAGAAAAGATAACACCATAAGCTGCAATAGTCCCAGAAATTCCTATTTTAGCCATAGTCTCAAAAATACTATCTACTGATTTTGGATCGAAATTTCTATCTGTTGTAATTAAAATTCTATCTCCTTCACTTTTACCAATTAAATCTTGATCATCATAATAAATAATGTAATAATATTCATTAGAAGATAATTTTAAATCTTTAATTCCCTCAGAAAGAGTATCAAAACAAAGTGTTTGATAATTTGTATTTTGTTCTAAATAATTGTAAGCAGAATGAACAGCATCAGTTTCTACACCACCTTTGTGTTCAATAGAGTAAGAAAAATATTCTTTTAATTCAATATCTTCTTTAGGTTGGAAAGCATAAGCAAAATAAGTTTCATCAACTGAAGCACCATAATCACAAGTACCTTCTTTATACATCCACCAAGTATCCGTTAAGACTGTAGAAAATTCTTCCATAGAAAGAGGTTCTTCAGCAACATTAAATCTACAAGCAGAAGGGAAAGATGAAAAGAAACCACCACCACATTTTGCTGTGTTTGTTAACCAACAAGCTGTTTGAGAGAAAAAATCTGTATCAAATGTTCCTTTCATGAATAAAGCAATACTAACTATAGAAAGAATTACAATTACAGCAATAATTAATTTAGCAGTTTGTTCTGGTGCTAATTTCCCTTTTTTATTTTTAGCCAATGATTGCATTTTTGATTCCTAATAAGATTACAGTGACAACTAAAAATAATAATACGATTGAAATTAATATTACTAGTGTTCTCCCTGTCATTTTATATTTGTCCTACTGAAAGTGCTAATAAGTTGAAAGCAAATATTGTAACACCTGCTATAAGTATGTATAAGAGTGTGCCTCTATATAAATTTTTACCTAAAGTATATTCTTCATTTAATTTATCTACACCATTTTCAATACCATTTGCAAGTACTGTTAAAACTATTATCATTTGTACAACATAAATCCCTACAATCATTTGTAAGTAAAAAGGAGGAATTATTTTATCAATTGGAAAAATGTTTGCAAGATTACTAGCACCGGCTAAAGCCCCTGCATCTCCACCTGATGTTGCAGATTGTAATGAAGTTCCTAAACTTGAAATGATAGCAGTGATCATGGTCCCAATACCAACTACAATACCAGCAATTAATGGAGTAAGAAAACTAACTTGTGATTTCATTGAGGAAGTAATTTCAGATAATAAATCTTTTAATCTTTCAGAAACTTTGTAAATCTTATCTAAATAATCTGCAATACTAAGTAAAGCTCTTGATACAACCATTGGTCCTTTTCTAGAAGATTCTACTAAAACTTTCATAGTACTTTCAATTAAAGAAGAAGGGTAAATTAAAATTGCACCATTGTTTTTATTAAAAATTGCATCTTGTAAATTCATACCAATACTTCTAATATTTTTATCGACAATTCCTAAAAATTTTCCAGTTGGTGTTCCAGATAAACCTTTTGCAACTTCACCAAAGGCCATCTCTGAAGGCATACCTCCACCAATCCTATTTCCAAGTTGAAATATAGCACCTCTAAATTCAGTTTCAAGTTTTTTTGTTTCTTCTCTAATTTTTATTAATTTATTTGATCTAATTGAATAGTATGTTCCAATCCCAAAAGCTAAAGCAATAGGAATAAATAAACTTAACATAGTTGCACCTAAACCAAATGGACCGATTGAACTTCCGTCGTCTAGAATTCTGTAATCTAAAAGTAAAATATTATCTGTGATGTAAAATTCAGTTGCAGGATCAATAAAATGTAATATTATTGGAGCAAATCCAATTATTAAAAGAACACTAAGGAAAAAAATCGCTATGTGTTTTGGTTCAAGTAAAATCTCTTTATCTTTTGATAATTTAAGAGAATATTTTCTAAGTTTTTCAAATTGAGGAAGACTTGTTATATCTGACTGCGCATAACCTATTGGTCTCTTTGCAAGCATATTATAACCAAAATAAAATACTGCAAAAGGTAAAATCAAATTGTAAAGCATAGCGATGTGATACCATTTAATTCCCATAAAACTTCCAATTAAAGGTAAAATGATTAAACCTAAAATAGGTAAAATTACACCCATCATGTGAAGCATAGTCATTGGAGATTTTACTTCTTGAGCATAATGAAGCATACTATCATAAGTTCCTTCAAGAATTACAGAAAGAGATTTTTCTAAAAGTTCTAACCTTCTCTCTTCTTGTCCTTCAAATAAAGAAGATTCAATTAAATGAAAAGATTCAACAAAAGCTAAATTGTGATCTTTCCAACCAACTAAATAACTCTCTAAAGATTCTTGTACAGTTGGATATTTTTTAGTTTCAGCATCCCATAAAATTTTTCTTAAGTCTAAAGATAAAGGTTCTGCAACATGTTCACCTGCAAATTTTATTGCATGTTCTAAGTTAGAAGTATGTCGCATGTAAATTACAGTATACAAAATACAAAGAACCATTTGATTAGAAGCTTGTAGTCTTCTCTTCTGTGCTAAATGTTGTGGGAATTTCGACAGAGGTAAGAAAAGTAAAACTCCACAAATAACTATCATTAAAGGGACTAAAAGTTGTGTGAAACCAAATAAGAAAGTTAACATGAAAACTAAAAAACCTAAAAGAATGAAAGAAAACATAGTCAATACTGCAAAAGTGTAAGCTGCAGCTGGAGTTATGTTTAAATGAATTTGATCAATTGAATCTTGCATCTCTTTTTTTTGATCTTGATTTGCAGGAGATAAATCAATTAAAGAATGTGCAAAGTTACAAGCTCGTTCATAAAGAGAATTTTGTAAATGTAAAGCTTCTTTTCTAAAAGTATCATAATCTTGAGTAAATTTATCAGAAGAGGGTTGGTCCATTAAAGAATCTGTATTTGTGCCTAACTTAGCACCATACTTATCCATAACCTTTTGAAACCTAGGATCTATATTCACCATCTTTTATTAAATAATATAAGAATTTTATTTATATAGTTGTTGGATTTCTTCAAAAAGTTCAGGTAATTCTTTGTATATCTCAAAATGTGCTCTGTTTTCTAAAACTATAGATTTTGCATTTAATTTTTCTTGGAAAACTTTTTCTTCAGATACTGGAACATATTCATCATCTGTTGAAAATAAAGCTATGAATTTTTCACAATTAGTTTTCACTTTTTCTAAATCAATAGGTGTTTCTAACCAAGGCTTTGCGATTTCAATATCATCTGGATGATCTGATAAATCTAAATGAAAAAAACCTGCAACAAAGAAAGAAGCTTTTACTTTTTTATTTAAAGTTTCTAAAAATCTAATTATAGTTTGACAACCTATACTGTGGCCAATGAAAATTGATTCTTCATCTGCCTCTTTAGCAATCTCTTGTAAATGTGGAACCCAAGTTTCTATTTTTGGTTCTCCTGGATTTGGCATCTGTGGAATAATTACCTCAAAATTAAATTCTTCTAATTTATTTTTTAACCAAGGAAACCAACAATTGTTAGGATATCCTTCCCAACCGTGAACAAGATATGCTTTTTTCATAAGATAATAATAAAATAAGAATTAAAAAAGGTTTGGATTAAAGCTTCTTGAACTTAAGTAGCAAAGAGTTTGTTACAACACTTACACTACTCATAGCCATTGCCCCACCAGCAATAATTGGAGAAAGTAACCAACCAGTGTAAGGATATAAAACTCCAGCAGCAATAGGTATTCCTAAAACATTGTAAAACAAAGCCCAGAATAAATTTCCTCTAATCTTAGACATTGTTAACTTACTAAGTTTAATTGCTTTTGCAACATCAACAGGATTGTCTCTCATCAAAACTATGTTTCCAGTTTCCATTGCAACATCAGTTCCAGAACCCATAGCAATTCCAATCTCTGCTTGAGCTAATGCAGGTGCATCATTAATTCCGTCACCAACCATTGCAACTTTTCCTTTTCTTTGTAACTTCTTTACATAGTTTGCTTTATCTTTAGGTAAAACTTCAGCGAATACATTTTTTATACCTACACTTTTTGCAATAGCATTAGCTGTTCTTTTATTATCTCCAGTAATCATGTAAACCTTAATACCCATTTTATTCAAACGAGTAACAGCTTGTTGCGAAGAAGGTCTAAGTTGATCAGCAACTGCAATAACACCTAATAAATTTTTTTCACTTCCTAAAAACATAACAGTCTTTCCTTCTTCTTCTAACTGATCAATTTTACTTTGTTCAGTTTTCATATTTACTTGGTTATCTTTCATTAATTTTTGGTTACCAAAGAAATATTCTTTGCTGCCAATTTTTGCTTTAATACCATGTCCAACAATAGCTTTGAAATTTTTAACTGAAGGAATTGAAATTTTTTCTTTCTTTGCATGATTTACTATTGCTTCGGCCAAAGGATGTTCTGATTGTTTTTCTAAACCTGCAACAATTTTTAAAATATCTTTTTCTTTATTCTTTCCAATTGAAATTAAATCAGTTAGTTCAGGTTTTCCCTTAGTAATAGTTCCAGTTTTATCGAAAATAACATAGTTTATCTTGTGTGCAGTTTCTAAAGCCTCACCACCTTTGATTAAAATTCCTTTGTTAGCTCCTTTACCAGTTCCAACCATAATAGCAGTTGGTGTTGCTAAACCTAAAGCACAAGGACAAGCAATAACTAATACAGCTACAGCTGCGATCAATGCAAATGAAATACTTGCATTAAAAGTTACCCAAGTTATGAAAGTTATTAAGGCAATAGCAATAACAATAGGTACAAAATAAGCTGAAACAATATCTGCAAATCTTTGAATAGGTGCTTTTGTTTCTTGAGCTTCTTCAACTAATTTAATAATTTGTGACAAAGTTGTGTCTGCTCCAATTTTTTTAGCTTTAAATTGAAATGCTCCTAATTTGTTTATGGTTCCACCAATAACTAAGGAACCAATGTTTTTTTCAATAGGTATACTCTCCCCAGTAATCATACTTTCGTCAATAGAAGAATGACCTTTTGTTAATACACCATCAACAGGAATCTTTTCACCTGGTTTTACAATAATAATATCTCCTACAACTACTTCTTCAATAGGAATTCTAATCTCTTTTTTATTTCTAATAACAATTGCAGCCTTTGGACTTAAACCCATTAATTTTTTTATAGCATCAGAAGTTTTTCCTTTTGCTATAGCTTCTAGCCATTTACCCATAACAACTAAAGTAATTAAAATTGCTGAAGTTTCAAAATATTGTCCCAGACTAGGATTGAATAATACAGCATATACACTAAAGAAATATGCGGCACTTGTACCGAGTACAATTAAGGAATCCATGTTTGCAGTTTTGTTTTTTAAAGCTGCCCATGCACCTAAATAAAATCTTTTTGCAACAAAAAATTGAATTGGTGTAGCTAAAGCCCACAAAATATATTCTTCATATGGAATATGGATTTTAAGCCACATAAAAATCATTCCAATAACAAATGCTGGAAGAGCAAAAACTAAAGCAAGTAAAAACATTTTTTTGTAATAATTTATTTCTTTCTTTAAGAAATTCCCATGTTTATCACTAGATCCTTTCAAAAGCGAGGCACCATAACCTTTACCTTTTATTGTTTCTATGATCTTTTTTTCTGAAATTTTATTTTCATCAAAAGTAACTCTTGCCTTTGAAGTTGCAAAATTAACTGCAACATCTTGAACACCATTAACTTTTTTCAAAGATCGGTCGATAATTGTTGAACAACTAGCACAATGCATACCTGTTATTTGTAAATTAGTTTTTTTCATTTCTTACCCTTCCTTAATATGTTAAAACATATAAGCTTTATCCTCAATATCAGATTTTGAAATTACTATATAATCTCCTTCAATTTCATGATCTAAGAAAGTTGGCCAACAGCCTCCACCAGTATTGGTTTTACCTAAGTCATCTATACTGAAAACTTTTCCACAATTAATACAAACAACATCAGTCCCTCTCTGAGAATAACCTTTGTATCCACCACAAATATCACATCCATCAAAAGCAGTTCTAACTATTCCATCTGTTCCTAATACTGCAAAATAAGTAATTTCTTTTCCATTATAATCTAAAGTATATTTAGTTAATGTTGATGAAATTTCTGAAATTGGAATTTGTATTGTATCTTCGTCTAAAACTGCGTCACCAGTAATACTACTGGAACAGCCTGTTACAAGTAATGTAAACAGAGCTAATAAAATGATTATTGTTTTTTTCATATTCTTTCTCCTATTTTATTAAAAGTACTTCTACAATTTTTTGAACAAAATTCTCTACTTTGATCTATAAGATGCATCCCACATAATTTACATCCTTTTCCTAAACCTGAGATTATATGTTTATGACATATTGAACAGTTTTTTTTCATTTTTTTATCCTCCGCAGCCTCCGCCGCAGCCCCCACCGCAGCCTCCGCCACAACCACCACTACCACAAGAACTTCCACTTGGAACAGCAGCTGCTGCACTTATACTTTCTTCAAGATCTGTACTTGAATAATTATCAAGATCATCAACTACAATAAATGAACCTGGAATCATCCCCATCCAACAACTCCAAGAAACTATTCCTTCTTCTGTAGCTGTGAACTCAATTGTTTGTTCACCATATTCAATATCAAAAGCTAAATCTAATTTAGGAGCTTGTATAGCATTATTACAACCATTAAGTTCTTCGGCCGTAATTATCCAATGGACGAGCACATCTTTTTCAATAACAAATAAATCTGTTTGCCAACCATATCTATCAATAGTCATAGAAATTTCTTGATAACCATCTTTCATAACAGCTATACTATCTGAATCTACTGCTTCAATATTAGAGGCAGTAACTAAACCAGTTAAAGAATTAAAATCATAACCAGTTCCAGTTAATGCTAAAGCATTGTTAATCATTAATACACCTAATATAATTACAATAGCACCAGATGCTTTCAAAATTTTGTGAGTCATTTTGCTTGAAACTAAACTTGCAAAAAAACCAAAGCCTAACATAACAGGTAATGTACCCAAAGCAAATACAAACAGAAGTGTTGCACCTTCAATAACACTTCCAGTTCCAGCTGCCATAATATAGATTGCTTGCAAAGGGCCGCAAGCAATCATAAGTCCATTCAGTAGGCCAATAATCAAAGGACTAGAACTTCTATTTTTT
>JADHVA010000029.1 GCA_016784245.1 Nanobdellota archaeon | reverse complement strand
CCACTCCGGCACTCGCGCATAATAGATCAAGAGAAATAATTACTATTTATAAGAATTTCTTATTTTCTTTTTTTAGATTTTTTCTTAGAAACTTTATTTTTTAATTTCTTTTTTGGAGATTTTTTTTTCTTAGAAACTTTTCTCTTAACTCTTTTTTTAATTGTTTTTTTAGGAATAAGCCTATTTAAAAAATTTGTTTTAGATTTTTTCTTTTTACCTTTCTTTTTTATTCCAATTAAAGTTTCTTGTACTACAGGGATTTTAGATCTAATTTCATTTAACCTTCTAGAATAGTATTCCATTCTAATGTTATAAATTGGTGCAGATAACTTAAATTTTTCAAATCTTTCTCTTTGAGTATCTTTCATTAATTGTTTTATTGAGATCTCTTCAGATTTTAATTTCTTTAATTTTCTTTCCAAGTATTTTTTTCTATAGTATTTATATCCAAAAAAGGAAGTAATTATTAGTATAATAATAGCTATAGAAATTTCTAACCAATGTTTAAAGAAGAAATTTTGACCGGAAATTGAAACAATTTTTAAGGCTGTAGATCTAGCTCTATTATCTTCTAAAATTAAGTTTGCTTCCGAAATAATTTCTCTTGTAGAAGTGTATCTTTCAAAATAAAACTCTTGATAAGCCTCATCCAATAAAATTTTTGCTTCTTCAGTATCAACATATTCTAATTTGTATTCTTCAATTTTTTGCTCTAAAACTGTTAAGTGATCATAAACATCATAAGCTTCAATTTTTAACTCTGTTACTTGATTAGTATATAAGATTACATCTACATAAGAAAATCCTTCATAGTTTAAACCAATTAAAAAAGATCTTGCTTCTTCCAATAATGGACCAGATACATTTTCTTCTAAGAGGTGTGCAAACTCTGCTCGTTCATAAGCATTGTAAGCTGCAAGGATTGTGTCATTTACGGCATTAACAGAAAAGTTTGAATCAACCATTTCTTGCATGTCTTCTTCAGCAATAGCAATAGCAGCTAAAGCTTCTTCTTTTGTTGTTGGATTTAAATCATCAATAACAGCCATTGCAGTAAGAGATACAAATACTAAAGCTGAGACTACAAAAATGAATGTAAAAATAAAAGTTAGTAATTTAAAGTCCATTTTTAGCATGTTTTCTCACCTTCTTTTTTGTAATATCTTCTAAAGTTAAAATCTCATTCTCAATTTCAGCTAACCTTTCATTGTAAGCTTTGAAATGACTATCATATTCAGATTTAGAGATAATCTTGGAAACAAAATAACTTCTTTGTAATTTCTTAATCTGTTTTGTTACTTCTACTCTTTCAAATTTTAAATCCTTAAGTAAAGTTTTTCCTGCAAAGAACCTAGTTCTTCAGAACTTTTTAATTCTTCTTTAGAAATTGTTGATACCTCTTCCATTGTTTTTATTAGACGAGTTTATTATTTAAAAAGGTTTTTATGAGAAGATTTAAATAACTTAAAGTAAATTAAAGAAATATGTTTTGGAAAAAGAAAAAAGAAGAAAAGAAAATTGATTTGCGAAGATTAAGTACTAGAGCAAAATTAGTTTCTACAAATATTGAGAAGAAAACAAAAAGAGTTGCAAAGATGGATAAGAAACAATATTTGAAATATTATATAAAAATTCTTGAGGAACAAATAAATGAAGCTAGTAAAATATTAAAAGAGAAGAAAAAAAAATTAAAAAAGTTAAAGTAAAGCCATAAAGTTTATTAGTAGTTCTGGTTTATTATAATACATGTCAAAAAAGAGTGTGATTAGAGTTCAAGATGCTTGGAAAATCTATAAATTAGGTGAAGTTGAAGTTCCAGCAATTAGAGGAATTAATATTGAGATAAAAGAAAAAGAGTTTGTTTCTATTATAGGTAAGAGTGGAAGTGGAAAATCAACTGTATTAAACATGGTTGGTTGTTTAGATATTCCAACAAAAGGTAATATATACTTAGATGGGAAAAATATTGCTAGATTAGATGAAGGAGAGCTTGCTAAAATAAGAGGGAAGAAAATAGGATTTATTTTTCAAACATTTAATTTAATTCCAAGTTTAACAACAGTAGAAAATGTAATGGTGCCAATGATCTTTCAAGGTTATGATGGAGATGAAAGAAAAAAAAGAGCTGAGTTGTTGTTAAGAAAAGTTGGTTTAGGACATAGATTAGATCATAAACCTTCAGAATTAAGTGGAGGAGAAAGACAAAGAGTTGCTATTGCAAGATCTTTATCAAATGATCCAGAAGTAATTTTAGCAGATGAGCCAACAGGTAATTTAGATACTAAAACTGGAGAACAAATTTTAGCTTTGTTACAAGAATTACACAAAAAAGAAGGGAAAACTTTAATAATCGTAACACATGATGATTATATAGCTAAGAAAGCAGAAAGAATTATTGAATTAAAAGATGGACTGGTGGTAAAATGAAAAGAGGAATAATTTTATTTATTTTGATGTTTTTATTGGTAGCTAGTATTGTTAGTGCAAGTACTAGTTCTGTAATTATTGATACAAGTAAAAGTAATGTTGTTGATGTTAAGTTGAAAATTATGAAATATACACCAGCACCAGTTGCACCTGGAGAATATTTTGATCTGTGGGTAGCTGTTGAAACTGATGAGTCAAGTTCAACTTCTATTGTAAGTCAAGATGATGTTGATAATATTGAATTAGAATTTTTAGAAAATTATCCTTTTACTTTGAAAGAGGGAGAAGATACTGTTTGGGATGTTGGAGATTTAGGACCAGGAGAACAAGTAATAAAAAAGTTTGTTGTTAGAGTTGCAGATGATGCACCTGCAGGAGATAATGAGTTAAGATTTATTTATACAAGTGAAGATGATCCAAATGGAGTTTATACACCTTATTTAGATATAAATGTACAAGAGATAGAAGCAACATTAAATGTTGATAGTATTGTTAGTGAACCAGAAATTTTAGTTCCAGGTAAAATTGCTGAGTTAGATATTACTGTAAATAATGGAGCTACAAGTGCATACAAAAATATTGATGTTGTTTTAGCAATTGATTCAGTTGATGTTCCAATTGTACCTTACAAATCAAGTAAAGAAAAAAGTTTAAGTTTATTAGGAGCAGGAGAAGATTATACTTTTAATTTTGAGATTATCGTAGAAGAAGATGCAGAAGCTGGAGTTTATAAAATTCCAATGAATATTAGTTACCAAAATTCTAATGGTACTGAATTTATTAAACAAGATACTTTTGGAATTATGATTGGTGCTGAAGCAGATTTATCATTTAACTTAGAAGATTTTGATACTTTTCAAGAAGGAGGAAAAGGAGAAATTGTTGTTTCTGTAAGTAATATTGGACCTACAGAATTAAAGTTCATGAATATAGAATTATTAGAAGATGAAGATTATGTTATTATTGGAGCTAACAAAGAATACTTAGGTAATTTAGATAGTGATGATTTTGAAACTTCAACTTATGATATTTTTGTTAATGCAGAAGATGATACTGAATTAAATTTTAAAGTTACATATAAAGATGCATACAATGAAGAATATGAAGAAGAATTTAGTGTGAGTTTACCTGTGTATACTAGGTCAGAAGTTGCTAAATATGAATTAGATTCTAATGGTACAAGAAGTATAATCAAATATATTTGTTATCTATTGATAATATTGTTCATTTACTTTAGCTACAAAGCTTGGAGAATAGAAAAGAAATTAGATGTTGCAGCTAAAAAAGGATTAGTTGAATTAATAAAATTACCATTTAGAATTATCCTGATTTTTAGACCAAGTAGAATTAAATTATGGCCAAATAAAATAGGTAAATTCTTCAAGAGTTTACAATGAAAGATTATATTACATTTGCAATACAAAGTATTACTCATAGGAAAGTTAGAAGTTGGTTAACAATCTTAGGAATAATAATTGGTATTGCAGCTATTGTTGCTTTAGTTTCTACTTCACAAGGTTTAGAAAATGCTATTACTTCTCAATTTGAAGAATTAGGAACAAATAGAATTTATGTTATGCCTGCAGGAGGATTTACACAAGTAAGAGGAACTGGAGAACTGACGATAGATGATGTTGATGTAATTGAAGATATTGTCGGAGTTGATTATGTAACTTCTTATCTTTATGATAAAAAAACTATAACTTTCAACAATGAAGATGTGTTTGCTGGAGTTATGGGTTATGAAACTGAAGTTGATGCACAAACAATGTTTGAAGGTTTAGGTGTGAACTTAGAAAGTGGAAGATGGTTTAGTAATAATGAAAAAGGTTCTATAATTTTAGGATATAAATTAGCAAGAGATCCAGATAATTATTTTGATAAAGAAATTGTTGTGAATAATAAAGTTGAAATTGCAGGAGAAAAATTTGAAGTTATTGGAATTGCTGAACCTCTTGGAAATGAAGAAGATGATACTAATACATATATTGCAATGGAAGATGCAAGAAGAATTTATGATGATGAAGAAGGTCTTACTTTCATTGAAGTTATTACAGTTGAAGGTGTTGATATTAATGGAATTGCTGAAGATATAGAAAGACAATTAGAAAGATCTAGAGGAGATGAAGATTTTACAGTTTTAAAATTAGAACAAGTCTTAGAACAATTTGGAGTTATTTTAGATATATTACAAATTGTTTTAGGAGGTATTGCTGCTATTGCTTTAGTTGTTGGTGGAGTTGGAATTATGAATTCTATGTATACAAATGTTTTGGAAAGAAAAAAAGAAATTGGAATCTTTAAAGCAGTTGGTGCATCTCCAGAAGATATAAGAAATATGTTTGTTGTTGAAGCAGGAATGATTGGATTAACTGGAGGAATCATGGGAGCTATTTTAGGAATATTAATTTCATTTGCAATAGGAGAAGCTGCTATAGCTGCAGGTTTTCTTTATTTAGATATACAAATTGAATATTTTGTTGTTATAGGAGGAATATTGTTTGCATTTATTGTAGGAATGATAGCAGGTTATCTACCAGCGAGAGAGGCATCAAAGTTATATCCAGTGGAGGCATTAAGAGAATGACTGAAAATTTTTCAAGAATTTCTTAGAAAGACATATTAATCTGAATTATTTTATTTTAGAAAAGTTTAAATAAGAGATCTTACTTTTCTTACAAGTAAGATGATAGAAGAAATGAGAACAGCAAAAATTACAGAAAAGGGACAAATTACAATACCTAAAGAGATGAGAAAAATTAAGGGTTTTAAAATTGGATCAAAAGTAATAATACTAACCTTCAAAAATAGAATTGAAATAAGACCAATTAAAGTTACTGAAACAGCTCTATTAAGTGAAAAAAATTTTGCAAAAGATTGGAATAGCAAAGAGGATGAGAAAGCATGGAAAAATTTGTAAAAGGTGATATTGTTGTTGTACCATTCCCATTTTCAGATTTTTCAAATTTAAAGAAGCGTCCAGCATTAATTGTTGCAAATCTTGATGGAGATGATTTTATTTTAAGCCAAATAACAAGTGTTGTTAAATCTGAGAAATATTCTTTAGAATTAAATAAAAAAGATTTTGAAGAAGGAAAATTAAAATTCTCAAGTATAATTAGGCCAGATAGATTAGTAACAATAGATCAATCAATGATATTATATAAAGTGGGGAAATTAAAAAAAAATAAAATAAAGATAGTAGAAGAAAATTTAGTAAATATTTTTTCAAGTTAAATACAAAATCTAAATAAAGTAAAGTATCTTCTTAATTTTTATGAAAGATGAATTTATTATGTTTAGCTGGAATAATATGAAACATAGACAGTTGAGAAGTTGGTTAACAGTTATTGGAGTTATTATTGGGATTGCAGCAATAGTTTCATTAATAAGTTTAGGAGAAGGTTTTGAAAATGCAATTGTGGAACAGTTTAATGTTTTAGGTGCTGATAAAATCAGAGTTACACCAGCAGGTTTAACAGGACCACCAACAGGAGTTGAAGGATTAACTACAGATGATCTTGAAGTTGTTGAAGATGTCAAAGGTGTTGATTATGCAGGAGGAGTTATTTTTGAGACAGCCAGTGTAAATTTTGATAATACAGATGGTATGGCTTTTCTTAAAGGAATTGATAATGATTTAGTTGAAGATGGGAAGATTGATGTCAATTTAGATTTATACGAAGGAGATTGGTTTAGTTCAGGAGAAAGTAAAGTTGCAATTATTGGGAATGCATTTGCAAAAGATTATTTTGATAAAGAAATTTTAGTAAAAAATAGTATAGAAATAGAAGATGAAAAGTTTAAAGTTGTAGGTATTTTAGAAACTTCAGGAGATCAAGCTACAGATGGTGTTTTATATGTTCCTTTGGAAGATGCAAAAGATTTGTATGATAAAGATGATGGAATAAATTTTATTTATGCAGCAGTTGAAGAGGGGGAGGATTTAAATGAAGTTGCAGATAGAATTGCAGATAAATTAGAGGATGCAAGAGATGATGATGATTTTTTAATTATTACACCAGATAGTTTGTTAACACAATTAGGAAGTATACTTTCAGTTGTTCAGTTTATTCTTGGAGGAATTGCTGGAATTTCTTTAGTTGTAGGTGGAATTGGAATTATGAATTCTATGTTTACTTCAGTGTTAGAAAGAACAAAACAAATTGGATTGATGAAAGCTGTTGGTGCATCTAAAGAAAAAATACTTTTAATTTTTATAATGGAGTCAGCATTGATTGGTTTAACTGGAGGAATATTAGGAGTCATATTAGGATATTTCTTTGCATTTAGTGTACAAGGTGTTGCGGCTTTGTTAGGTTTTTCATATTTGAAAATTGGAATATTATGGGATGTTGTTTTTCTAAGTTTAGGCTTTGCGTTATTAGTAGGGATTCTTTCAGGTTTATATCCAGCTTACAAAGCATCTGGGTTAAGTCCAGTTGAAGCATTAAGATATGAATAGAAAGATTTATATTATTATTTAGTTAATTAGTATACAATGAAAGGTGAAAAGAGGTATATCATATTTTTAGTTTTAACCTTCTTAGGTATTATTTTTCTTTCAATTAATCCAAGTTTTACTGGTTCAAGTATAAAAGAAGCAAATTCTATTAATGAAATAATTATTGATGATGCACTCGCTGGAACAATTATAATTGAGGATTTAAATTTAGAGTTTAGTGATAATGGTTTAGTTAAAGGAGAAATATTTGTAACTGGAGATGTTGAAGATTGGATTTATGTTGAAGAAAATTTTGAAGCATTACCTGGAGAGGAATATAATTTTCCAGTTGTTGTAAAAATTCCAAAAAACACAGTAAATGGAAATTATGATGCTAAGTTAATGATAATGGTTGTTGAACAAGGGGGAATTTCATTGTTAGAGGACCAAATTATACATTATGTAGATATTTTATTGAAAGTTAATGATAAAGAAATTGAAGGAACTAATATTGAAAATTTTGAAGTTTTTGATAGTGAAGAAAATAATAAAATACATTATAAATTGAATATTGCAAATGAAGGAAATAGAGAAATTAAAGAAATTGCAAAAATAAAAGTTTATGATGATCTTGAAATTGTTTATGAAGAAGAAATTAATGTTGATTTGTTTGCATATGAAAATAAAGAAATTGTTGGAAACTTTGATTTAGCATTAGAAAGAGGAAAGTATAATGTGGATTTAGAGTTTGGTGACGAAACTAAAGGTGAAGAATTTAGTATTGTAAAAGAAAATAATATTATAATAGAAGGACAAATTGAAGAAGTTAATTTTGATGAGACTCATGTTGAAGTTTATTTTAGAAATACTGGAGCTAGCGTTATAGAAGTTTATTTACATACAAAGATTGATAATAAAGGATCAATTACAGGTAATTTTGATATTCTTCCAGGAGAAGTTCATGTTTTTGAAAAATATTATGAACTAAGAGAAGAGAATCAAGAATATGATTTAGAGTTGGAAATTATGTCAGAGAATTATGTTATTGATGAAGTTAGTGATAAAGTTTACAAACAGAATGCAGTAAGCTTAGAAGTAAATTTCTATATTATCTTTGGTTTGATATTAACATTATTGTTTACATCACATTATGTTTTGAAACGGAGAAAAAAATGACAAGTTTTGTTAGTGCTATTATAGGATTGATTGTCTTAATTTATGTAAGGAAGAAAAAATGAAAAAAATAATTATATTTTTTACAGGAATTTTTATAGCATTAGTAGGAGTTTATGTTGCTTTACCAAATGCAATAGAATTATTAGGTTTTTCAGGAACTGCATTTTTATCAGGGGAATTTTGGAGAATTATAACTTTTCCATTTGTACATGTATCAAATGCGCATTTAGTTGAAAATTTATTAGCTTTGTTTAT
>JADHVA010000028.1 GCA_016784245.1 Nanobdellota archaeon | reverse complement strand
TACAAAAATCTCCAGTATAATATTTTTCCCAATCAACCTCTTCAATTTTATCAGAAACAAAAATATTTTCAAAAACATTATTCGTAAAAGCTAATCTCTTAGAATCAACTTCTTCACAAATTAAAAAATTATCAAATATCTCAAATTTTTTATTCTCACAAAGAGCTAAAACTTCTTCTCTTGCCAAGTCTACATTTTCCTTAGATAATTCATATATCATTTTATTTTTTTCATAAATCCAAATAGTATTGTAATCTCTCTCTTAGTTAAATTACTTTTCCCTATTAATTTTTTCCACACTGTTCTTTGTGTATTTTTCTTCTCTTCATCAATAAAATCCATTTCATTCAATTTCTCATCCAACAATTCCATAAAACTATCTTTCTCTTCTCTTGAAGCATAACTTGTATCATTCCCAACTCTATTCTCAGAATTTTTAAACAATTCATACATAATAATTCCTGCAGCATGTGAAACATTCAAAGCAGAATAATCTTTAGACGAAGGAATACAAACAATAATATCACACATCTCTAAATCTTCATTACTCATTCCATCTCCTTCTCTTCCAATCATTAAAGCAACTCTTCCTTTCAAATCCATTTTACTTAATTCTTCAGGACTAATTGCACATCTTCTGGGATTATAGGTCATTCCAACAATAGAACTTGTTCCAATAATAGTATCATATTCTAATTTATCAACAACTTTTGCACTTTCTAAAACATCTCTTGCATTTGTACTTCTATGAATTGCTTCATCTTCTAAATGATTACATCTAGGATTCAATAAAACTAAATCCTTAAATCCAAAATTTTTCATAACTCTAGCTAAAGCACCAATATTTCCTGGAGTCTTAAACTCTTGTGCAACAATATCCATAAAGAAAAAGTAAAATAAGTTATTTATAAAAGCTTCCAAACGAAAAAGATTATAAACTTCTAATAAAATATTATTTGCATGAGTAAAGAAGTATTAATCTGGCCGGAAGTTGTAGTAAAAAAAATTATTGCTGAGAAAGGTGATAAAAAGAAATATGTCTGTGCAGCTGGAATCACTCCGTCAGGTGTTGTTCATATTGGAAATTTTAGAGAAATCATTACAGTAGAGTTAGTTGTTAGAGCATTAAAAGAAGCAGGAAAAGAAGTTAGATTCATTTATTCATGGGATGATTATGATGTTTTCAGAAAAGTTCCAAAAGGAATGCCAAAACCAGATATGTTAAAAGAACATCTTAGATATCCAATAGTTGACATTCCAGATCCACATGACAAAGAAGATAGTTATGCTAGATACCATGAAGTTCAAGTTGAAGAAGATGTTAAAAAAGTTGGAATTAATCCAGAATATTTATATCAAGCAAAAAAATATAGAAATCATGATTATGTAAAAGGAATGATCATAGCTTTACAAAATAAAGATAAAATAAAAAAAATTTTAGATAATTATAGAAAAGAACCACTTTCTAATGACTGGCTTCCAATCTCGGGATATTGTCCAGATTGTAATACTGACGAAGTTACATTCTCAGATTATGATGGAAAAAATAAAATAAAAATGACTTGTACATCTTGTAAAAAAGAAATTGATACTGACATTAAAAAAGCATCTTACATAAAATTACCATGGAGAGTAGATTGGCCAATGAGATGGGCTCATGAACAAGTAGATTTTGAACCAGGTGGTAAAGATCACTCAACACATGGTGGATCATTCATGACTGGAAAAGAAATTGTAAAAGAAGTTTATGATTGGACAGCTCCAACTTATCAAAGATATGATTTTATTGGAATAAAGGGAGCAGGTGGAAAAATATCTTCTTCCTTAGGAAATGTAATAACTTTAGGTGATTGTTTAAAAGTTTATGAACCAGCAATAGTAAGATGGTTATTTGTTGGAACAAGACCTAATACAGAATTTGCAATTTCATTTGACATTGATGTAATAAAAATCTATGATGAATTTGATAGAGTTGAAAGAGCATATTATGGAGAAGAAGAAATAAAAGATTTAGAGAAACAAAAAAAGATCTACAAATTTAGTTGTGTAGACAAACCTGCTAAAAAATTACCATTCCAACCTTCATTTAGACATTTAACAAATATTATTCAAGTTAATGAAATGGACATTAAAAAAACTATAGCTTCATATCCAGAAGCAAAAACTAAAGATGACAAAGATAGAATTAAATTAAGAGCTACTTGTGCAAAGAATTGGTTAAACAATTATGCTCCTGAAGAATACAAATTTACAATACAAAAAGAAATCTCAAAAGAATTAAAATTATCTAAAGAAATGAAAGAAATTTTCAAAGAACTTTCAAAAGATCTAAAAGAAAAAGATTGGGAAGATAAAGAACTGCATAATCATTTTTACACATTAGTTAAAGCAAAAGAAGTTCCTACAGCAGAATTTTTCAAAGCAGCATATCAAATTCTTGTAAACAAAGAAAAAGGACCACAGCTAGCAAATTTTATTTTAACAATTGGAAAAGATAGAGTTTCAGAATTATTTAATCTTTTATAATTTCACCATAAATTTTTGCAGCTTTTGCAAACATGATAAGTGGATCTGCAAAAAAAGTAAAATCTGCTGATAACTGTTCTGAGATTATTTTATCTCCTAGATCATCAAATCTAAAATAAACTAAATCATCTCCTACTTTAAACACAGAAGGATGTTCAACCCATTGTCCATCAACACAAGCTTCTATTCCCATAGGAATTTTATACTCTCCTAACATAGGAATTCCAACAGTTACACTATCTTCTCCTCTCCTATATTTAATTTGTTCTTCAGAATTAAATCCTTCTAAATACGCCTTTAATCTAAAAGTTGTTCTTCCTCTAATCTTTATTGAGTTCATCTATATCACCTAAATTTATCATTGGAACACCAAGATCATCTTCAAAGATTCTAATACATGCTGTATTTACCCAACATTCAATATCATTAAAATCTTCTAAATTTTTAATTTCATTGCACATAAAAATATAAGCTTCTTTACCACAATTTTCTTTAAACTCTAAAGCTTTCTTCATATTATTCTGTCCATTTTTTGTAGAAACTAAAATACCTATTTTTTTTGAACTTATATATTTCAACAACATTCCCTTTTTTTTCTTTTCAAACTTTTCTAAATACTTTTCATCTAGCTCAGAAAATTCTTTTGACATAGGATTTAAAATATAAACTTTTTTCTTTGTTTGGAAAGCTAAATTCAATGGATGAAACATACCTGTACCAATATACAAAAATGCTTCACAATCAGAACCTTCTACACACTTAATATTACATCCTAAAATTTGTCCTAAGAAATGATCTAAATCTTTAACATCATCTAAATATTGTATTGTAGTAACTACTCCATATTTCTCTTTAATATCTACTTTATCCATTAATTCCTTTATTCCAGCATCTTTAACTTTAACTGGTATATAAACAACCTTTGCCATAATTCAATTTGGATCTTAGTCCCTATTTAAAACTTTCTAAAATAAAAAAAAATTAAAGAAATAAAGCATACAATGCCCAAAGCATTAAAGCAATCCAAATAACAATTGGCAACATAGCTTTTCTTATCATATTCTTATCTTTTAACAACTTATTAATCATTTGCAATAATTCTTTTGAATAAGCTGCAAAAGTCATCAAATACAAGAACATCATAAATAACAATACTCCAAATATTTGCACAATAGATAATGTTTGAAGTAATAGCCATAATGTCACAACTGCTAAAACTGCAGAAGCCCACATTGTAATTTTAGGTCTTTTGAAAAAAAAGTTCACAACAACCATCCATTGTTTGGGATCTTTAAAAATAACAACCATCTTAACTAAACCTAACACAACTACAATTAGAGCCATAATTTCAATAGCGTTCATATTTCACCTCCATACTATTCTTAATAGATTCAGATTTATAAAAATAACTAATTCAAAACTCTTTTAAACTCCCCATTTTTCTTTAAACAAATGTCATTATCAATAATAATCCCTGCATACAATGAAGAAAAATATATTGAAGAAACTTTGAAAACAATTAACAAAGGAGAAATCATTGTTGTATGTAATGCTTGTACAGATAACACTGCAGACATTGCAAGAAAATATACAAATAAAGTTATTGAACTTCCAGCAAAAGGTGTATCAAGAGCAAGAAACATAGGAGCACAATATGCTTCAAACAACAGATTAATTTTCTTAGATGCTGACATAAAAATGGACAACGACCTTTTAGATAAAATTGAAAAAACAAAATATAATATTGGAACTTCAAAAGTTAAATCTCAAACCAATAAATTCATCTATAACATTGCAATGTCAATAAAATCTTTAGCTCATAATTTTGGAGTTTGTACAGGATTAATTTTCTGTGACAAATTAATTTTTGATAGAGTAGGTGGTTTTGATGAAAATCTTTCAAAAAAAGAAGATGGAAAATTTTTAAGAGCAGCAAGAAAGAAAGGTAATTTTGGAATTGTCAATGCTTATGTTTACAACAACATGAGAAGATTTGAAAAATTAGGATTAAAAAATGTATGTCTTTTCTGGATAAAACAATATACATTTCCAGACAAAAAAGAATATGAAACAATAAGATGAAAACAATTGAAGAAATTTACAATAAGGATTACACATTTGTTGACGTTCGTTCTCCAAAAGAATTTGAAGAAGACCACATACCTGGTGCTATAAACATTCCTTTATTTTCAAATGAAGAAAGATCAATAGTTGGTACAATGTACAAAAAAGAATCTAAAGATCTAGCTATTGAAAAAGGCTTAGAAATTATGTCAACTAAACTTCCAGACATGGTTAAAAAATACAAAAAAATTGAAGGAAAAATTTGCATTTATTGTTGGAGAGGTGGAATGAGATCAGGTTCAATTACTGCTTTATTAAAATCAATGAAATTTGATGTTATTAAATTAGAAAATGGATACAAAGATTACAGAAGATATGTTAGAGAAGAATTAGAAAAAATAGATCTTCCTGAGTTCATAGTAATTTATGGTCTAACAGGTTCAGGAAAAACAGAAATATTAAACCAAGTTTCAAATTCTTTAGACTTAGAAGGTTTAGCTCAACACAGAGGAAGTATTTTTGGAGACATTAACTTAAAACCAAATTCACAAAAAAGATTTGAATCATTATTACTAAAAAGATTATTAGAATTACAAAATGAAAAGATTGTATTTGTTGAAGGCGAAAGTAGAAGAATTGGAAGAATATTAATTCACGAAAAAATCTGGAAACACATGCAAGGAGCAAAAAAAGCTAAACTAATTTGTCCAGATGAAGAAAGAATTGAAAGAATTTACAAAGAATACTGCAATGATTTAGACAAAGAATTATTCAAAGAAAAAATATTACTAATCAAAAAATATCTTGGAAATAATAAAGCTCAAGAATTAATCCAACTTTTAGATCGAGATAAAATCAAAAAAGTCATCAAAGTTATACTATTAGATTATTATGATAATTTATATTCTCATACTGTTGATAATAAAGAATACATTGCAGAAATTCATTCACTTGAAGAACTTAAAGAACTATGCCCTAATACATATTGAACTTTACTTAATAATTCAATTGGAGTAAATATTTTTTGTAAAAAAACATCAGCTTCATTATTTGGAACATTATATCCACTTACTAATATTGTATTTGCTTGAGGCCTTGTTCTTTTTGACAATATAATTAAATCTAAACCTGATACTTTAGGATTTTCTAAACAGAAATCTGCCACCAATACATCATAAGCAGGATTATCTCTAATATATTCATAAGCACCATTTGCATCACCCTCACATAATAAAAAATAACCATTTTTTTTAAAATAATCTTCAAACCCTTTTGCAAGAAAAGTTTCTTTTGCAAATAAATCATCAACAAAATAGATCTTAGCTTTCCAATCTTCCATAATTTCCAAAACAAACAACTTCTATTTAAATCTTGTCTATCACAAGAAAATTAATAAAGCCACCACACAGACAAGAGATTTAATGATTTTAGGCAAAATTACAGGAAAAAGCAGCACTAGAGATTTTCAATTCAAAGTAGATAATGAAGCAAAAAAATTTGATTATCTCCAGATTATGCACTCTTCTGGAAATTTTACTCTCGCCCAAATTGAAGAAATAGAAAAAGATCAAGATAAAACCATTGCTTTCTGCTCAGTTATTGGCTACAAAGATGATAATCAACTTAAATCTTTAAGATTTCCTTTAGAACCTGGTATTGAAGTTCTAAAAGCAAATGATGAATTCATCCAAGAAACATTAAAATTAGAAAATAAAACAAACACTGCTTACATGGGAACTTTAGATGGACATGAAAATATCAAAGTTTTCTTAGATCTAAACAAAGCACTAACCAAACATGTATCTGTTCTAGCAAAATCAGGATCAGGAAAATCTTATTCAGTAGCAGTTTTACTTGAAGAATTATTAGAGAAAAAAATTCCAGTTATTGTAATTGACCCTCATGGTGAATATCCTTCACTCAAATATCCAAATTCTAAAGATAAAGAAGGCATGATAAGATTTGGAATTGAACCAAAATCATTTTTAAAACAAGTCATTGAATTTTCTCCAGATATCAAATTAAATCCAGATGCAAAACCATTAAAATTAAATTCAAATAACTTAAATGCAAGCGAGCTTATTCATTTATTACCAACAAAACTTTCTTCTTCTCAAATAGGTTTAATTTATTCAGCTTTAAGAAACCTAGGTGGAAAAGTTAACTTCAATGAATTATTAATTGAATTAGAACTAACTGAAGACAACAACAGCAAATGGACATTAATTAATATTTTCGAATATGTTAAAAAATTAAATTTATTTTCTGAATCTCCAACTTTAATGAATGAACTTGTACAACATGGAAAAATGTCAATAGTTAATTTACGAGGAATTGCACCAGACATTCAAGGAATGCTTGTTTACAAATTAATTAACGATTTATTCACAGAAAGAAAGAAAAATAACATTCCTCCTTTTTTCTTAGTAATTGAAGAATGCCACAATTTTATTCCTGAAAGAAGTTTTGGAGAAGCTAAATCTTCAGCAATCATAAGACAAGTTGCAGCTGAAGGTAGAAAATTTGGTTTAGGTCTATGTTTAATTTCTCAAAGACCTTCTAGAGTAGAAAAATCCGCTTTATCACAATGTTCTACTCAAATTATTTTAAAAGTTACAAATCCAAATGATGTTAAAGCAATTTCAAATTCTGTTGAAGGAATCACAAAAAATACTGAGAGAGATATTCCAAACTTGCAAATAGGAACTGCTATGATTGCAGGATTAATTGACATTCCTGTTATTGTCAACATTAGACCAAGAAAAACAAAACATGGTGGAGAAGCAATAACTTCTTTTGTTCAAGAAACAATAATTGAAGATAAAGATTTTACTGAAGTCCAAGAAGAATATACTAAGGAAGGAGAATCATTTCCTATAATCAAACAAAAATTCACTTTAGAAGATATAAAATTAATGCACGGCAAAGAAGTTAGTATAAATCACGAACTAATTCCTGCAGTTTTAATAACTTGTGATAACAAAGATGATGAATTCAAAATTTTAATTGATTTAATGAATTTACAAATAATTGACAATTTAGAAGAAGTTTCTGGAGAATCATTATTAAAATTAAACTTACAAGAAATTAAACCGAATCAAGAAAAGATTTTAGATATTGCAGTTAAATTAAAAGAATTCAAGGCAGCAGATATATTTTCAAAATCAGGATTACAATTCTCTGAGCTTTACGAAACAATGAACATTCTTACAAGAAAAGGATATTTAATCAAAAATGAAAATGATTATACATTAAGTCCACAAATGAATTTCATAGCAAACATTAATGAAAAAGAATTTTATCAACCAATACAATTTTCAAGAACAACTGCAAAAGAACAAAAAGCAAAATATGAATATACTGTTGTAAAAGATTTCATAAACAAATTCTTTCAAGTAAAAGAAATAAAAGAATGTTTTATTGAAAAATTTAGTATTCAATCTTAAAATCTTTATATTCACCAGAATAACTTTCTTCAGTCACATCAATTGTACTAACTTTTGCACCTTCAGGTCCAACAGCACAAAAAGATAAAATCTCACCAACTTTATCATCTTCACCTTCAAAAATTGCTTCAACCCCTTCAGGAATATTTTTGACATAACCTTTCAATCCTAAAGCCTTAGCTTTCTCTTCAGTATTTGCTCTAAAGAAAACACCTTGTACAACTCCTTTAATTAAAACTCTAACTCTCCTCATCTTTCTTATATTTGAAATATACTCCTCTA
>JADHVA010000027.1 GCA_016784245.1 Nanobdellota archaeon | reverse complement strand
CTAATTCCTGGAAAGAAACTTCAGGTTCCCAACCAAGATGCATTTTAGCTTTTGATGGATCCCCTAAAAGATTATGCACTTCTGCTGGTCTAAAGAATTTTGGATGTTGAACAACAAACATTCTACTTTTATCTTTTCTTAATTCCTCAATTTTCATATCAGCCATTTCTGGACTCATCATATGTAAATCAACTAACTCATAATTTAATCCAGCTGCTAAAAATGCTGCATCTACAAAATCTTTTACAGAATTGTTCACTCCTGTTGCTATAACATAATCATCAGCTTTTTCTTGTTGCAACATTAACCACATTGCTTTAATATAATCTCCAGCAAAACCCCAATCTCTTCGAGCTTCTAAATTACCAAGAACCAAAACATTTTCTTTTCCAACTTTCATTTTTGCAACATTTTGAGTAATTTTTCTAGTTACAAATTCAAATCCTCTTCTTGGAGATTCATGATTAAATAAAATTCCTGAGCAAGCAAACATATTATAACTTTCTCTATAATTTCTAATAATATCAAAACCTGTAACTTTACTTACACCATATGGTGACCTTGGATGAAATCTTGTAGTTTCTTTTTGTGGAACTTCTTGAACATCTCCAAACATTTCTGAAGTTGCAGCAAAATACAATTTACATTTTGGTGCCTTTTCTTTTATCGCATGCAAAATATGCATTGTACCATCTACATTAGTTTTAAATGTTGAAAATGGATCATGAAAAGATTCGTGAACAAAACTTTGTGCAGCTAAATGATAACATTCATCAGGTTTTATTTTATCAATTATATGTATAACAGAAGAATAAATCCCAATATCTCCTGGATGTAATACTAATTTTCCTTTTACATGATGTATTCGACTCAGCCTCGCTCTAGAATCCTCCAAAGCTGCTCTCCTGACAATACCATGAACTTCATACCCTTTTTCTAATAAAAATTCTGCTAAATAAGAACCATCCTGTCCTGTAATCCCTGTTATTAAAGCTTTTTTCATTTTAACCCTCCAATTCTCTTCCTAACTAAATTTCCATTTATAAGTTTTCTGAAGGAGAAACCATTATTATTAATTTTAACATAATAAACTATAAAAAGGGTTTAATAAAAAAAAACTCTAATGAATAAAAAAGATTGGCTACTTTTAGGAATTTTTACAATTTTATTACTAATCCTAGTATCTACTTCAAAACAAATTATTTTTCATGATTCAATAGAGTATTTTAATTTAATCAAAGATTTTGCTGGATTCCAAATTTTAAAAGCACATAGTACACATTCAATGCTTTACACATATATTCTTTCATTCTTTGTAGAATTAATTCCATCAATAAAAACAGTTCAAATACTAAATGTACTTTGGCTAATTCCAATTGCAATATTAATCAGAAAATATACAAACAAAAGTGCTTACTTTCTTTTTTTATTTTCACCAATGGTTTGGATTGCTGCACCTGAATTAACTCCAGTCATGCCTGCTGCTTTCTTCACAACTTTATCATATTTTCAAATAAAAAAATGGCAAAAGAATAACAAAAACATACATCTTTGGATCACAGCCATTGCTTTAGGATTCTCAATGGCAATTTACACACCAATGTTCTTTGTAGCTTTAATGTTCCTAATTGCTTTCATGAGAAAACTTACAATCAAAAAATTAATTCCATTTTCAATATTAGCTGGATTATTTTACTTACCAAGAATTATTCTCGACTATAAACTAACAGGTTTACCATTTTATTCTGAAATAAGATTCTTTGGTGCAAACTTAAAAAATGCTTTAGGCTTAGGTGCAACTGGAGATGCTGGAATGATTGCAGGCCTTTTAATATTTGAAACTGTTTATTTTATATTCCTTATTTCACCATTACTTTTTATGCTTTACAAAACAAATTTCAAAGAATACAAAAATGAACTTTTCTTTATTATCACAGTTACTGCATTTTTCTTAGTAACAGGTTCTTTCATTAAATATCTTTTAATTCCTTCAGCAGTTATATTTTACTTACTCTCAAAAGTATTAACTAAAAAATTAGTTTACTTACATATTATTCTTTCAATAGTATTAACTTTAATTTTTATAATTCCATTTTATTCACCTGTCGAAGCATCTTATCCTTCAGACTTAGAATCAATACAAAATGATTACAACATTGACGGAGCAATCTTACATCCTACAGTTGCAGTTTATCTTTGGGAAGGATCATATTTCTTACCAGAAGAATATTATGCATTTACTGACGATACAGAATATTTTTCAACATTAACATTAGAAGCATCTCCCACATATTACTATGATAAAATTTTAGAAATTCAAGGAAATTTATTAATTGCCCAAGATGATAGAATAAAATATGCTGAATTATGGATCTCTCACAAAGACGATCCTGTTCCAGAAGAATTTATTCAAGAAAAATGTTATGAAGAACTTTGTGTTTCTAAGAAAATCTCAACTTAATAATTGTAGTAAAAAACTTAATCATTTCTTTGTAAGTTAGTTTTGTTTCACCAATAGTTCTATCAACAAACACTAAAGGAATTTCTTTAACTCTTGCACTTTCTTTCTTAGCTAAATACAAAATTTCTTCTAAAGTACAATAACCATTTGTTTTCACATTTTCAAAACCAATTTTTTTCCACAACAAAGCATTATAACATCTATATCCAGAAGATATATCATTTACATTCAAACCTAAAATTAATTGTCCATAAATATTTGCTCCTCTACTAATTGCTTTTCTAATCCAAGGCCAATTTTTAAAATCACCACCTTTGATATATCTACTACCAATAACAATATCATTTGTACTTGCATACTCTAAAAATGTTGGAATTAAATCTGGATCATGACTCAAGTCAGAATCCATACTAAAAACATTATCTGCGCCTAAAACATTAATTCCATACTTAAACCCAGCAATATAAGCACTACCTAAACCAGACTTTGCTTTCCTTTTTACCAAATGCAAATTACTATACTTTTTCATCATCTCTTCAACAAATTCAGAAGTTCCATCTGGACTACTATCATCAACAACAACAATCTCTCCTTCCCAATCTTTTATATTTTTAATAATTTCAATTAATCTAGGAAGTAAAATTTTCAAATTTTCTTTTTCATTGTATGTTGGCAAAGCTAAAACAAATTTCATAGCAAACAAAGAATATAAACACTTTAAAAACTTTATTAAAGAAAATTATCCTCATCCTGGACATACTCTTTCTTTAATTTCAAACAAACATAAGCTTTCATCAATTCTTTTCCTAAATAAGATGCATGTTGCAAACTAGATATTAAATCTCTTTTAATTGCTTCAATATACAACTCTTGAGGAATTTTCCCAAAAATATCAACAACAGGTTCATTTGTATCCATTAAACAAAACCTTATTCCAATTTTATCTTCATCAGGATAAATTTTTATCAAAAAATAACCTTTACCATCTAACTCACAATCTTTATACTTATCATATGTACCTTGAATTTCTTCTACCATTCACAAAAGAAATAAAAATTAACTTAAAAAGCTTTACTTTTATTACCAAATCCTTATAAATCCAGTTTTTTTTACCTTCATCATGGATTTATCTATTGTAATTCCTGCATATAATGAGGAGAAAAGACTTGGAGGGTCACTAGAAAAGATTATACCTTATCTAGATTATTTAGAATTAAATTATGAAATCATTGTAGTAGATGATGGATCAAAAGATAAAACTATAGAAGTAGCAAATAAATTCAAAGATAAAACAGATTTAAAAATTATTGAAAATAAAGTTAACAAAGGAAAAGGTTATTCTGTTAAACAAGGAATTCTAAACGCTAAATTTAACCATATTCTTTTTACTGACAGTGATTTAGCAACCCCAATTGACGAACTTGAAACTTTGCTTGAAGGATTAAAAGAAAATAATGACATTGTAATTGCTTCAAGAACTTTAGAAGATTCAGAAATTATTGTTAACCAACCTTTTTACAGACAAATCATGGGAAAAACATTTCCTTTAATGGTTCGAGTAATTGCAGTTAGAGGAATTAGTGATACTCAATGTGGTTTCAAACTTTTCAAAACAAATGTTATTCAAAACATTGTAAAACATCAAACAATTAATCGTTTTGGTTTTGATGTAGAACTTTTATTCCTTGCAAAAAAAATGAATTACAAAATAAAAGAAGTTCCTGTCCAATGGATTGACCAAGAAGGAAGTCGTTTACATCCAATAAAAGATGGTTATGGCATGTTCAAAGAATTACTAAAAGTTAGATATAACAATTTTCTAGGAAAGTACAAAATTAATCAATCTTAAACACCTGAATCAAAGCACCAGTAGAATCATCTTCAAAAATTAATTCAATATAATCATAATCATCTAAATTAGTATAATCTTCATAAACATCCCAATTCCCTTGTGAGCTTTCTTCAATAACAATATAATCAACTTCTCTATTTCCAGCATACTCTAAAAAATCATCAACATTTGCATAAGGAAAATTAACCATATTAGAATCTGTAAAAAAACTAATGTATGAAGTTGCAGCCATAACATTCAACCTTTCAGTTTCCCCATAAGAAATAATTACATCAGCAGCATCGGAATAAACTTCAGGAACATCCCCTTGCCCATACGAAACATAATAAGGCAAATCCAAAGCTAAAGAAACTAAATACAAACAAGAAAACAAAATTAAAATAATAACTAAAAAACTTTTTACATTCCTAACAAAATAATCTTTATTATAATATTTCTTTACAGTTTTCCTAGCCATAGCAAAACCTAAACTCGATACTAAAACTAAAGGTGCTGCTAAAATAAATAAATATCTAGGATGAATTGTATACAAAGGATAAATAAATATCAACATGGCAACATAAGCTAATAGCATATACATCAAACCTACATCTTTGTATTTATTCAAAAAGAAAATTATCAAAGCCAACAACACAGGTACAATCAGATAAAATAACAATCTCACAACTTCAATAAATTGTATTACATACCTTTCAAACATATCTCCAGGATTTTCAAGAATATAATCTATTGTCGAAATTTCAAAAGATAGTTCTTCAAGTAAAGTCAAAGTTTTATCTTCATTCAAAGAAAGATATTCAATCCTCCATTCTTCTTCAGGCCCAGTTACAATCTCACCTTTTAATAAATTCCACCCACCTTTTCCACTAATTGAAAAATCACCAGTTTCTAAAAAAACATAATAAAAATAAGGTGTAGTTAAAATAATAAAAACTAAAAAAACAATCAAAACTTTACTTGCATTCTTAAACATAAAATTCTTACAATGCCAAAAGATTACAAAACAAGGCAAAAGAAACAAAAATATTCCTTCTGGCCTAATCAAATAAGTAAAAGCAATTGAAGCTCCTAACACTACAATATAAAACCAATTAATTTCTCTCAAAACTTTAATTGAGGAATAAACTGCTAAAAACATAAAGAAAATAAACAATGCTTCACTCATTGCAAGAGCTCCAGCTTGAATGATACCAGGATAAATAGCCATTGCCAAAGCTGCAAACAAACCTCCAGAAACATTAGACATTTTTTTTCCAATTTTATAAGATATAAATATTGTTAAAGTTCCAAAAACAACAGATACTACTCTAGCTGCAACTAATGCATCAGCAATAAACCAATTAAAGACTCCAATAAATAAAGGATACCCTGGGGGGAAAAACAAAGCTTGTTCTATTAAAAATCCATCTTGAAACAATGCTTTAGCTATCATTACATAACCTAAAGCATCAGAAGCCATATCTCGATACCCAATTGCAAACATTAAAAATAATCTCAAAAAGAAACCTAATAATACAATTAAAATCAAACTAATATACTCTTTACTAAGTTTCATAAGTCACAAATAATATAATCCTTTTTTAAGATTTATGATCTTAGAAGTCCATTCTAAATTCTAAACCATGCCAATTAAACCCTAACCTCTCATACAAAGCGTGAACTCTTAACTTTTGAAGTCTACTTGTACAAATTAATTTATAACAACCTTCCTCTCTAGCAGTTTCAATTACTTGTCCAACTAATTCTGAACCATAACTCTGTCCTTGGAATTCTTTTTCAATATAAACATCTTCCATTAAACCATAAGGCTCATCATGTAAATCATTTTTTATAAAATAAAGAAAAGCTCTTCCAATTTCTACACCTTCTTCTTCCAAAGAAAATCTAATACTCCTTGCTTCAACATCATTTTGTTTTATTACCATAAAATATTATTTAAAAAATCTAATTAAAAAGATTATGGAAGATTGATACTCTTAAAACTTAACTTCATCAGCAACAGATTCAGAAAGTTTTGCAATCATATCATCCAAAGAATTATACTCAATGACTTCTCCCATAGAAGCAATAGAACTTGACAACTTCATTCCTTCTTTATACATAACAATTATAGGGACATCATATGCATCAGCCCATCCTGCTTCAATACCAGCACCAATAGTCGGATACGAAGCTTCAACAACTAACAAACCACATTCATTTCTAAAAAAATCTTTAGAACTATAAAGACCATCACTTTTCTCATGAGGTAAAATAATTTCATGTTCATTATTTAACTCACTTTCTCTTAAAGGTTTATACAACTCTTCCTTAAAATCAAATTTCTTAGAATGTGCTACATATATTTTTGCCATTTTACATAAATCTCATAACTTTCAAATACATTTTATGCAATCCTTGAACTGAAGTTAAATGCTTTGCAACATAACCCCATCTTTTAGGATGTGTATAAAACTCAAATAATAATCTTTTCTGTAAAAACTTTAATTCTGAAAACGAAATATTATCATCTTCAAAAATCCTATTTTTATAATAATCATAATTCTCAGTTAATTTATATTTACCTTTCATACTTTCATACAAATGGGTTTCAGGTAATGGAGTTGTAATTGTAGCTGTAATTTCGGTTGCATCCAAAGATTTAGCAAACTTTATCGTCTGTAAGATTTCTTCTTTAGTTTCACCAGGTGCTCCAAGCATAATATAACAAAGACATCTAATTCCAACTTTCTCAGCCATAGCAACATCACCATGAACTTTTGAAAGATCAATATCCTTATGATAAATTTCATCTGCAACTCTTTGACACCCAGTTTCTACACCAACATGCATAATTCTCAAACCAGCTGCATACATCATTCTCATTTCTTCTTCATTCAATAATCCAATTCTAGAATTAATTCCCCACTGCATTTCAATTTCTTCATCAACTAATCTTTTACAAAATTCTTTAATCCATTCTTTTCTAACAGTAAAAGTATCATCATTAAACCAGATTGCATTTATACCAAAATGATTTTTTAAATATTTCATTTCTTCAACTACACTTTCTACAGATCTTGTTCTTACACCTTTACCAAAAATCTTTTCTAAAACAGGTTGACAAAATGTACATCTAAAAGGACATCCTCTTGAAGAAAACATATTTGTTCCTCTTACATTTGGATCAATACTATCAAAGACATGCCACAATTTAATATAATCTTCCATGTCCAATAAATCATAAGCCATTATAGGTAAATTTTCAAGATCCATTCTTTCACCTTGAATTATTTTTTCTTTACATTTACCTTTCAAAATATCTAACATAGCTGATTCAGCTTCACCTTTTACAACAAAATCTGAAAACTCTGTTAAAGTTTCAGGTCTCAATGTAGCTTGAGGACCACCTATAATTACTTTTTTACCTTTAGACTTAGCAAATTTAGCAATTTCTTTAACATCTTTCAGCATTAAAGAATCACAATATATAGCAACATAATCTGCATCAAAATCTACAATTTTCTTCTGAATATATTCCATTGTCGGATGAAAAGTAGAATCAACTAAATCTACAGAATAACCATTATTTCTTAAATGTGCGGCGATTAGAGCCAAACCACCTGGAGGATCTCCAGTTTTGTACTTCATCCTTGCAAACACTAAACTTATCTTCATAACTCTCTAAATTTCATATTAGACATATATAAGTTTTATTATACTATAATAACCCATAAAATTTATAAAGAATCCTTAAGAAAATACACTAGATGTTAAAAGAAAAAAAAGATATTAAAGATCATTATGATTCAGAAGGGCTAATTAAAGGATATGTTCAAAATAGATTCTCAAAACCACTAGGTAAATTTTTACATGAAAGAGAAACTTCAATTGTAAATAATTATATAACAAAAAGCAATGCAGAAACTGTTTTAGATTTAGCTTGCGGTCCTGCAAGATTAACTGTAGACATCAATGCAAAAAATGGAACTGCTTTTGATAATGCACAAAATATGTTAACTGTTGCAAAAAAAAGATTAGAAAATAAAAAATGGAAATTTGTTCAAGGTGATGCATTTGATTTAAAATTAAAAAATAAATTTGATTTAATTTATTCATTTAGATTCTTCAGACATTTTAACAAAGAAGATAGAAAAACACTTTTAGCAAATGTACATTCTCATTTAAATGATAATTCAATATTCATCACAGACATGGCAAACATCAAGTTCAGAGACAGATCATTAAAACAAAGTAACGAATCTATAGATGTAGTAGATTATAAAATTGAAAAAAAAGAATTCATTCAAGAATTGGAAGAAGCTGGTTTTGAGATAATCGAAATTGACACTGTAATCAACCATTACAATTTACAAGTTAATGCTTCAAG
>JADHVA010000026.1 GCA_016784245.1 Nanobdellota archaeon | reverse complement strand
AACAAAAAAAGGCATACCAGATACAACATCTTTTATTCCAACTGCAGAAAGTTTAATACCAGCAGCAGCAACAATTTCTTTTACAGGTTTGAATTTGTTTTTCTCGTCAGGTTCGAATAAACCTTTAACTTTTGTAACAATTGGTTCAATAACACCACCAATAATAATAGGATCATTAACTTTAATTGTACCTTCATAAATAATTGCATTGATTGTTGTTCCTAAACCTTGCTCCTCTTTAACTTCTAAAACAGTTCCCTTTGCAGGACCAGTTAAATCTGTCTCTAAATTTTTTTCTAAGAATTTTTGTGCAAGACCCATTAGCACCATTAAAAGTTCTGGAATACCTAAACCTAATTTTGCAGAACAAGGAACCATAGCAATAGTATTTGTGTAATCATGAACTCTGTCAAATCTTTCAGTCTGAAAACCTTCCTCATGTAATTTTCCAACAATTTCATAAAGTTTAGTTTCAATATGTTGTTGAACATTTGGAGATTGTTTTGCAATCATGTTAAGAACCATTTTTTCATTTGTTTCTTGCCAACCAGGAATTAAATCTAATTTGTTTAAAGCAATTACAAAAGGTGTTTTATATTTTTTTAAAATTGCAATACACTCAATAGTCTGTGGTTTTATACCTTCATTAATATTTACAACCAAAATTGCAATGTCAGCTAAATTTCCACCTCGCTTTCTCATGTTTGAAAAAGCTGCGTGACCAGGTGTGTCAATGAAAACTAAACCTGGAAGATTAATATTTTTTCCTTTTAGTAAATCTCCACAAATTTTTTGTATAGTATTTAGAGAAATTGAAGATGAAGAAATCATTTGAGTGATAGCACCAGCCTCTGATTTGATAACAGCAGTCCTTCTAATTGTATCTAAAGTTTGCGTATTATGAATTATAAAACCATTAGATACGAAATTTTCATTAAAAGGTTCTGAAAGATCATAAACAAATTCTGTATCTGAAGGAACTATCCTCTTTTCTTTAATACCTACAAAATGAACTTCTGTATTTAATAATGGTTTAAAAGAAATTAAAGTTGTTAAAATATTATCAATAGGATTTTTTGACCAATTAGAGTATATTTTTTTTCCAAAGTTGGTTAGTTTATATGATTTATTTTTATTGTTAATTTTAATTAAACCATCTGCAGCTAATTCCCTTAATAAATTATAAGTTTTAAAATTAGATTTATTTTGGAGGTAAATAGATTTTATTTTAGAACTTTGTTTTAATATTTCTGTCTTTTCTTTAATTTTTTTCTTAATCAACAAATTATTATTCTCACAAAAAGAAATAAAATTATAAAAAATATCTTTAGTAATATTTTGATTTGACTCATATTTTCCCCAAAAAGAAATAGGAATTTGATTTTGAGATAACCCTAAATTTATTCTTGTATTTCTTAAAAAATCCTTAGATATAGGAAAAATATCTGATTTTCTGTTTGAAACAGCCTTTTTAATATTATTAGTTAAAGAAACACTTTTTCTTGTCAACCTAAATCCAATATTTTTTTTAAAAGTTAAAAGATCATCTTTACCAGCAATTGAAATATAATGATAATTTTTACCTTTGTTCTTTTTAATAAAAATACTATGTGAACATCCAAGATAATGTAATAAGAAAGGTAATTTTTTGTATATCTCTTGACTTGCTGAAGAAATTTCAATAATGCCTTTCTCATCACTAACATAACCATCAGCGTCAAAATAACCAGATAAAAAACTTCCAATTAATTTTGGATTTGATAATTCAATAATTTTAGGAATTTTCAAATTGTTACTTTTCTTAAATTTGGGAAAAGAAAATACAATTTCTAGAAATAACTTTAAAGTTTTTCCACCATTATTAACAATATTTTCAGCTTTTTCTTTAGGTTTGTATATTTTTGCATTAACTCCTAAATAAGATCTAAATATGTTAATAGCATTTTTATGAATTTCTTCATCAATATTAGTAATAGATGTGCCTTGAGAAGTTCCGTCTCCAAAAATAAGTCCAACTAAATAAAATAATTCTTTTAATCCTTTTTGAGTTTTTGGTATGTTAATCCAATTTGATCTATGGCTTGCTCTTTGTTTTTTTGTTGAGAATTTTATAGAAATTATTTCTTTATTTTTTATTGAGAGATATTTTTGAAGAAATAATAAATCATTGTTCCTATACCTATTATTATTTATTTTATTTTGAAGTTTTGAGAAAAGTTTATTTTTTCTTAAAACTCTTTCTACTTCAAGATTCTTCTTATTAGATAATTTAAATAAGAAAATATCTTCTTTTAGTAAAAGATTAAGGATATAATCTCTACAATCATTGAAATCTAAAGAATCTTTTTTTATTATTTTGGGACATAAAACAAAATCTCCCTCTTTTACATCAATAGCTTTCTTTGATTTAATATTTGAACCATTTAGAATAAAGAAAGGATGTTCCTTTGTTACTTGAATTTCCTGCCCAAAATTATTTTTAAAATATACTAATTCTTTTGGTGATTTTAATTTACAAATTCTAAATATTTCTCTTTTTTCATATTTTTTTTTATTTATATCGATATTATAAAGATTTAAGTTAGGTTTAAAATAGAACCCCTTAGAATCTTCTTCTAAGTAAGTATCTTTCTCAAGCTTATTATTCCATAAATCTTCAATTTTTAGAACTTCACCATTTGAAAGACAAATTAAACTAGAAGGATGAACACATTTCCCACTATCAACATTACCCATTACAACTACTAAAGGTTGACGTATCATAATGTATAAAATAAAAAAGGATTATATAAAAGTTTCTTATTGTTGTCCAATCCTTAGAACTTCTATAAGATACTCAGTAAGATTTGTAATAGTTCCAATATTTTGTTCAAATGCTTTTGTTAATTCAAATCTTTCAACAGGGAAACCTTTTAACACATAACTTAAAGATTTGAAAGATAAATCTCTACAATCTAAAATAGATAATAAATCTTTTTCCTCACTTGTTGGTTTCTCCCCTTCATAAAGATATCCTTCTTTATTTACAGTAACAGATCTTCCATAGCAAGGTTCTTGTAAAGCATTCCTCTGATCTAAATTTGGAGTGTATAATTCTTCTCCTTCATTTCTTACAAAAGAAAATAAAGCTGTATTGTATAATTGATGATTTTTACCTAAAACTCCACTTTGATCTAAATCAAATGTAATATTTCTATCATCAGTAATACTAAGATAAGTTTTAGGACTATTTTGAAATCCCAACAAATATACTCTAGGTCTACCATCAAATTCTTCAAGTTCTATATGAGTTGCAATGAGTATTAAAAGTATAAACAAGTTTATTTTATTATAAAACAAGAACATTGTTGGAAAATCTATTTTGAAAAAATATATAAAGGATAATAACCTATGGAGAATTAATAAAAAGGAGGTTGATACTTATGGCAAAAAAGAAAAGTGGTAAAGCAAAACTTGGGAAGTGGTCGTTTTTAGCAGGTGTACTCTTAGCTTTGATCTTTGGTTTTGTTACTGCATATGCTTGGGTTGCTTGGGTTTTAGTTGTGTTAGGTTTAATTATAGGACTACTTAACATTGAAGAAAAAGAAGTTAGTGCTTTTTTAATGGCAGGAACTGTTTTAGCTTTAATGGGATACTTAGGTGGACAAAGTTTAAGTTCAGTTATGTATTTGAGCACTATATTTAACAATTTGTTAGCACTGTTCGTTCCAGCAACAATTGTTGTAGCACTTAAGTCTGTGTTTGCATTAGCAAAAGACTAAATTTTTTTTATTTTTTTTATTTCTTATCAAGATAAATCCTTCAGAAGTTTTTTAAAGTAATTTTTAGAACTCTTATTTGGTGAATAAAGAAAATGAGAGAAGAATATGGAGAAGCTTTTAGAAGACGTGAAGAAAGAAAAGAAAAATATCTATCAAGAAAAATTGTAAGTGAAGGAGAATATTATTTATCAAAAACAGCATTAGTTCTGAGTGTACCTGCAGCAATAGCAGGATTAGGATATATAAAATATTATAAATATTTTGATGCAAGTCCAGAATATTTTTTAGTGGCTTCAATTACAACAGTAGTAGGAATTGGTGGAATTATTTGGGGTGCTTCAACTAGATTAGAGGATAAAGTTTAAAGTTCAAAACCATCTTTTATTTTTTCAAAAAAACCTTTTTCAATTTTTAATTTTTCTTTATTTTCTTTTGCAAAATCTTTCAAAAGTTTTTTCATATTTGCACTTAATTTTGTAGGGGTTTTTACACAAATTCTTACAATTTGATCTCCTTTACCATAACCATTAACATTGTCAACACCTTCTTCCTTTAATTTCATTAAAGTACTTGATTGAGTTCCTGCGGGAATTTTCATTTTTACTTTTCCTCTGATTGTTGGAACTTGAACTGTATCACCTAAAGCTGCCTGTGAAAATGAAATGGGATAATCTAAATGAATGTCGTCACCTTTTCTTTCAAACATTTCATCAGGAGTTACATAAACTTCTACAAATAAATCTCCAGAAGGACCACCATGATTTCCTGCCTCTCCTTCACCAGATAATCTTAAAGTTTGACCATCACTAATACCAGCTGGAACTTTTACAGTTATTGAAGAAGTATTTTTTACTTTACAGTTACCTTTACAATCTTTACAAGTGTGTTTTAAAACATTACCAGTACCACCACAAGTATTACAAGTTGCAGTTTGTGCAAATACACCAAAAGGAGTTCTGAAATTTTTTCTTTGATGACCAACACCTTTACAAGTTGCACATTTCACTTCACCTTTTCCACCTAAACCTTCACAAGTATCACAAGATTCGTATCTAGAAACTTTAATTTTTTTCTCAATACCAAAAACTGCTTCTTTGAAAGAAAGTTCTAATTCAACTTTTAAACTTTGACCTTTTCTTCTAACCTTTCTTGATCTTTGACCACCAAAACCGAAAACAGAATCGAAAATATCTGAGATATCTCCAAAATCTCTCGACTGGAAACCTTCAAAACCATGAGAATGTTGTTGTGCACCAGCAGAACCAAATCTATCATAATTTGATCTTTTTGTTTCATCACTTAATGCAGAATAAGCTTCATTAATTTCTTTAAATTTTTCTGAAGACTTAGCATCATTTTTGTTTAAATCAGGATGATATTTTTTTGCAAGTTTTTTGTAAGCTTTTTTGATCTCTTCTTTAGTTGCATTTTTTCCAATACCTAAAGTTTTGTAATAATCTGTCATTGATATGTTGATCCTCTTCTTTTTTTACAAGTTGGACATCCTCTTCCACAACAAAAGGTGTTTTCAGTTTTATAATATGTTGTTTTTGTTCTGTAATTCATCTGAATAATAATCCCTCTAATGCTTTCTGAGCAAAATATCCGAAATATCTATCAATATGAAAATCTTGAAACTCTTTCATTCTCTCATTTAATCCATGAGCATATTGACTTAAATCTTCAGATTTTTCATAATCAGGTTTTACTTGAATTCTTTCAGCTTTAGATTCTGGAAAATATGAATCTAATACAGGTGTGTTTGCATGTTGATAATCAAGCATTTTTCTTGGAGCTTCTCTAATAGAATCTTCTCTAAGTAAATCTCCAATGGTTTTGTAATCTCTACCCATAAACTGAACCTCCACCATATCCTGAATTTGATAAATCATAAATAGTATCTAAATTAGGATTAATATATTCTACACTCAACATTCTATAAAGATTGTTATTACTAGACTCATAAGTTTTACTTGGTCCGTATCCGAGCATATCAGTTAATCCCATTTTAATAACAAAATAAAAAAGAGTTTTTAACTCTTCTCTTCTTTTTCATGATTTTCTTCTTTTTCAAATTCTGCATCTACAACATTCTCTTCCTTTTTCTCTTCAGGATTTTCTTGAGCTTGTTCTTGTGCTTGAGCTGCATCTTGGTAAATTTTTGCACCAATCTCTTGTAAAGCTTTGTTTAAAGATTCAATTTGTGTTTTAATCTTTTCAACTTCATCAAGTTTTACAGCTTCTTTTAATTCATTAATTTCTTTCTCAATTTTTTCCTTTGTTGCATTGTCAATTTTGTCTTTATGCTCATCCATCATTTTTTCTGAAGAGTAAATAGTTGTATCTGCTTCATTTTTAACTTCGATAGATTCTTTCTTTTTAGAATCAGCTTCAGCAAATTTCTCTGCTTCTTTTACAGCTTTGTCAATGTCAGCATCATTCATTCCAGATCCACCAGTAACAGTAATTTTTTGTTCTTTACCAGTACCTAAATCTTTTGCTGAAACATGTACAATTCCGTTTGCATCAATATCAAAACTAACTTCAACTTGAGGAACTCCTCTTGGAGCAGGTGGAATACCTAAAAGATCAAATCTACCTAAAGATTTGTTGTCGGCAGCCATTGCTCTTTCACCTTGCAGAACATTAATTGTTACTGCAGATTGATTGTCTGAAGCAGTACTGAATGTTTGAGACTTTTTTACAGGAATAGTTGTGTTTCTTTCAATTAATTTTGTTGCAACAGAACCTAAAGTTTCAATTCCTAAACTTAAAGGAGTCACATCCAAAAGTAAAATGTCTTTTACCTCTCCACCTAAGATTCCTCCTTGTAAGGAAGCACCTAAAGCAACAGCTTCATCAGGATTCAAAGTTTTTTCTCCTTCTTTGTTAAGTAAACTTTTTACTTTTTCTTGAACTGCAGGAATTCTTGTTGAACCACCAACTAAAAGAATATTGTGAATCTCAGTTGGATTTAATTCTGCATCTTTCAATGCCTGTTTTACAGGATTAACTGTTCTTTCAACTAAATCTTTTGTAAGTTCGTTGAATTTTGTCCTTGTTAATTCTTCCTCTAAATGCAACGGCCCTGAAGCATTTGCGGTGATGTATGGTAGACTAACAGTTGTTTGCATTGAAGTTGATAATTCAATTTTTGCTTTTTCTGCAGATTCTTTTAATCTTTGTAAAGCTGTTAAATCATCTTTCAAGTTAATACCTTGTTTATTTTTGAAAGTGTCAATTAAGTAATCAATAATTTTGTCGTCGAAATCATCTCCACCAAGTTTGTTGTCTCCAGATGTTGATTTTACTTCTAAAACTCCATCTCCTAATTCTAAGATAGATACATCAAAAGTTCCACCACCTAAGTCGAAAACTAAAACTGTATGTGATTCACCTTTATCTAAACCATAAGCTAAAGCTGCTGCAGTTGGTTCGTTAATAATTCTTTCAACTTCAAAACCAGCAATTTTACCTGCATCTTTTGTTGCTTGTCTTTGTGCATCATTAAAGTAAGCAGGAACTGTGATTACAGCTTTTGAAACTTTATGTCCTAAATATGATTCAGCATCTTTTTTGATTTTTCTTAAAATCATTGCAGAAACTTCTTGAGGTGTATATTCTTTATCGTCGATCTTTACATTTTCATTTGTACCAATTAATCTTTTGATACTCCTGATTGTATGTCGAGGATTTGCAACTGCTTGTCTTTTAGCAATTTCACCGACAATAATTTCATCCCCCTTAACAGAAACTACACTTGGAATTGTTCTTCCACCTTCTGCTGAAGATATAATGGATGGTTTTCCACCTTCTAAAACTGCGACTGCTGAATTTGTTGTACCTAAATCTATACCTATAATTTTACTCATTTTTCTTTTCTCCTATATTATTATCATTAATTCCAACTACAACCTTTGAAGGTCTCATTAGAATTTCATTTCGTTTGTAACCCTTTTGGATTACTTCCATTATTTTGTCTTTCTCAGAATTTGGATCTGTAGCAATTGCCTCATGAAATTGAGGATCAAAAACTTCATTTTCAATTTCTTGGATTGATTCTTCTTTGAATATTTTTTGAAATTGTTTGTAAATTAATTCCATACCTTCATCAAGTTTTGGAGCTCTATCGAAGTTATCTTTTATGTCTAAAAACTTTAAGAGAGTAATTTCTTTTGTAAGTTCTTTTATCTGAGATTTTTCTTTTTCAACTCTAGTTCTGTAATTAATGAACTCAGCTTGTAATCTCTGTAGTTGTTCTAAAAGACTTTGCTCTTCTTTTTGAGTTTCCTCTTCTTTTTGAGCTTCTTTTGGATTTTCTTCGTTTTTCATCTTGCTTCTCTTGTTGACTTAAGCCCAACAAGGTTGTGTTTGGATAAGAAGAACTTCTATATAAAGGTTGCGGTTTTGAGAAAAAAACTATTTAGAAATTCCCTGATAAGCAATTACATCGCCTTCATAAGTACCTACAATTAAATCAGTTAATCCATCACCATTAATATCTCCAGTAGTCATTGCAGAGATATGATAAGGATAAGGTCTTTCATTACTTATAGTGTTAAAATCAGTATGAGTATAATTAGGATTATAAACTAAATCATTTTTGTTTGGTCCTCTAGAAAGTAAGTAAGAAATTTCTTTGATTTCATCGGTATAAACTAATAGGTCTAAAGCATTATCCTCAGAAGATTTTAATTCTAATCTTTTAATTGGAGAATCACCACAAAGAATGTAACCAAATCTTAAACCAGGTTCTTGAGCACATTCATCAGTAATTCTTTTTTGAGTTTCTTGATTATGTTGACTTACTACATAAGCAGCAAATACAAAAGCAGAACCAATTATAAGTCCTGCAATACCTACAGAATTTTTATGTATAAATGACATCTTAATAATTTTCTAAAAATAAATCATATATAAGATTAACTATTGATCTCACAAGAGGCCCAAGAAGATAATTGTTCAAAGTTTTGGTAACCAATTTCCCTTTC
>JADHVA010000025.1 GCA_016784245.1 Nanobdellota archaeon | reverse complement strand
AAAGAGCTTGTAAATATTGTTGAAAAAGCAAATAAAAAAATTAAAGATAATCTAACAGAAGAATCTGTTCAAGAAGTTCAAACTTTACTTGCACAAATTAAAGAGAAAAAAATTTTAATCTCTTCTTTTAGAACAACCATTGAAAAATTAGATAATCAAAAACAAATTTTATTGAAAAATTTATTTCGTTCTGGTGCCAATGCAACTGAACTTATGAAAAAACAAAAAGATCTTGTTGAGAGATTAAATTCATTAGTTAATGCTGCAAAACTAGCAAAAGAAAAAATGAAAAAAGCAAAATCTGCAGCGTAACTTTTATATATTCTCTTTAACTTAAAACTGGTATGCAATTTAAAAAAGTGTTTTTAGGTAGAAGATCTATTAGAAAATATAAAGATAAAAAAATACCTACATCTCTTATTGGTGAGATCTTAGATTTAGCAAGATTTTCTCCTTCAGCTGGTAATTTACAAAACTGGAAATTTTTAATTGTTACTGATGTTAATAAAAAAAATGCAATTGCTGAGGCTTGTTTCCAACAATATTGGATGACATCTGCTCCTGCAATAATAATTATTTGTAATGATTATAGTAATGTAAAAAAACATTATGGTAAATTAGGACAAATGTTTAGTATTCAAAACTGTGCAAATGTTGCTTTTGCAATTGAGTTAATTGCTTATGACATGGGTTTATCTTCTTCTTGGGTAGGTGCCTTTGATAATGAAGCTCTACACAGAGACTTTGATATTCCTGAGAACTTAGATCCTGAGATTGTATTAACTTTAGGTTATGCTGATGAAGTAAAGAAACCTTCTATGAGAGAGGATTTAAAATATATTACATTCTTTGAAAAATGGGGAGATAAATTTGAAGCTATTCCATCACACTTAGATAAATTTAAAGATTTTTCAAACATTAAGAAACATATAAAAAAATTAAAGAAAAAATAAAAATTTATTTAGATTTTAGTGTAACTTTCTTTATGCTTAAAGGAATTACACCTTTTTCAAGCTCTCTTCTTGCAATAATAATTGGGTTGTACTTAATATTTTCTAGTTCTTTTTTTGATAACTTAACTAGAACTGGTGCACCCATTGCAAGTTGTAAGGCTCTCGCCCCAACTAATCGAGCTCTTTCATATTTGGTTATTGAATCTATGTTCATTTTTTGAAATGTCCTCTTATATCCTTTGTTGTCTTAAATGCTAGTTCAACAGCTTTTTCGATTTCATCAGCTAACATAGGATCATCTTTTCCTTTTTGCATTGCACAGATTTTATCATCTTCTGTAAATACAACTGTAAGTCTAGAGTTTGCTGCAGATTCTTCTTCAACACTTGGATCAACTAAAAGTTCATTGCCAACTTTCCAAACAGTACAACTGATTGGTAATTTTTGTAGTGGTAATGGTGTTTTAGTTTTTGTTGAATAGTCAACTTTATTTCCTTCTATACTTGGGAAAACTGCATCTCTTATAGCTGCCATTGCTGCAATAGTACATGCATCAAATAAATTTCCTGCTGCATTTATTGGATAAATGTCAATGAATACTAACCAAACTTTTCCACTTTCTTTATGGTATAGTTTTTTGAAATCAATTGCTCCACATTCTCTAATTCCTCTATCTGTTACTCTTGACAATTCAATTGCATCAATTCCTGGTGGTCCTGATTCATATTTTGGGGATGACAAAGGTAACAATTCTACATTCACCATAATACTTCCTTCTTCAGGTTTATCAGGATAAGGTTCACCTAAATCTAATTTAACTCCAGCAATTACTTCTGTTTCTCCAATTTTTACTCTTGCTGAACCTTCAGCTGATTTTTTGGAAATTCCATATTCAATTGAAAGATCTCTGTACTCATCAAATTTTCTTCCATCCATTCTTTTTCCAAGTTTGGTTAAAGACTCAACATATTCTTCTGTTATCATTTTTTTGCCTCCGTATACTTAGCCTTCAAGGCATTTTTTTGTACCTCAAGAATTTGGTCACAACCTTTAATTCCAAAATCAACACATCTTTTCAGATCTTCTTTACTAATTTCTCCATCCAGTTGTAATAAAGTTACTTCTCCAGTTCTTGGAATAATAGCCAATGGAATGTCTACTGCTCCGCCTTTAAAGTCTTCTTCTTTTTTATCTAAATCTAAAACAACTTTATCTCCAACTAGTCCTGCTGAAATTGCACAAACTAAATCTTTCATTTCGAAACCTGCATCTGCTAATGCTAATGATGCTGCACAGATTGCTGCACATCTTGTTCCTGCATCAGTTTGAATTAATTCCACATGAACATCTACTACACTCTTTGGGAAATCTTGCAAATCTAAAACTGGTAACAAAGATTTTTCCATAACCATACTAATTTCTTTACTTCTTCTACTTGTTCCTGGTCTAACTCTATCTCCAGCTCCTGAGAAAGCCATCATATTATAATGACATCTTAAAACTCCTGATTTAGGATTTTGTAAAAACTTTGGAAACAAATCTTTTGGTCCATAAACAGCTGCAACAGCAATAGTTTTTCCAATTGTAAACTTTGCAGATCCTACAGCATTTTTTATAATACCTACTTCTGCACTCATTGGTCTCATTTCATCAAACTTTCTACCGTCATATCTTTTTTCATATTTCATTTTTTAGTCTCCTTATTTATACTCACTTTTTTTTCGACCTTCAATGATTTACATTTTTCTTCTAAGAATCCTTTCATATGATCAGTTAATCCTCTTATATGAGCTTTTTCTTCAACTAAGAAAACTGCATCAGTTGCAATCTTTTCTGCTTCAGGTGTTTTTCCTTTGATCCAGATTCTACCATTTTGTCCTGCAAAAACAGAACAGCCTGTCATATCTTTAATCATTGAAATCATACTTCCTTGCTTTCCAACTAATCTTGGAACTTTTGCTGGAGTAATTTCTATAATTTTTCCACCTTTTAATTTTCTCAAGCCAGGGCCTACCATTGTTAAATCGATATTATTATCTTTTGTAACATTTGTAATCCTTGTTAAAATTGCGTCAGCAACAGCAAAGAAATCACTCAGGCTTGCACCTCTTTCAATGTAACTTGAACTTGCATCTTTTAATGAAAGACTTGCATCATATGCATATCCAATATTGATAAACCAACTACTATATGTCATATCTCTAACATAACCAATAACTGTGTCATCTTTTTTTGGGATATATCTTCCACTTAACGGAACTATATTAATAATACTTCCATTTACATACACGAGACCAACTCGTGATGCTATAACTTTTTCTCCTTCTCTAAAGGCACCCTTTCCAGGTAAATGATCCATCCCTTCAGCTAAAATTTCTCCGGGGATAACTACTGCCTTTGCTTCTACTAATAATTTACTCATTTTCTATATATTCTCCTATATTTTTTTCAATATTTTTAAATCAAAATCACCTTTTGTCAATTTGCTAACTTCGTTTTCTAATTCTTCTTGCATTCCTGCTGGAATTTCTAATACTACTTTCAAACTTCCGTCATCTAACCAATCATCTTTTAACATTTTTCCTAGACGTTTTAAGATTCCATATGAGGAACCTGCATATTGACCAGGTATAATTATTTCAATTTCTCTTGTTTCAATCTTTAATGGTATTAAAGATCTTATTTGACTCATTACTTCTTGCATTTGATCTTCAGCAGATTGGAATTCATCAATTCTAACCTTTGCTTCTTGTATTGCATTTTCTATTCTATCTCTAGGATGAGGTGCTCCACTTTGAGGATTAATTGCATTTCTATGAATCATTTCAACAATCTTTTTCTTTTTGTCGTCTCTTAATTTATTTTTATGTTCTGTTGTTAATTGTACTTCACCTTTCTTAATTATCTCTGCTGCAATTTCATCAACATTATCTGTATGAAAAGCTTTTTTGATATCGATATCAGTAGCTCTTTCACTTTGTTTAACATCACTAAAGATTTCTTTAGTTGCAAGAACATCTTCTAGACTTTCAATTTTTCCTTCTCTAAATTCAATTGCTTTATCACAATCAACCATTACTTCAAAAGTCTTACCTTCTTTTTTTATTCTTGCAATTACTGCTTTATCGACACCTACCATTTTATCCTTTCAATTTTCTCCTATCCATTTTTTTAAACTTTTTATCATTTATTCCAATGTAAGCTCCATCTAATCTTTTAGTATCAAATTCTTTTCCTAGAACTTTTTTTAATGCTTTAACACTTAATTTAATTGCATCATCCATTGTAATATCTTCTCTATATTCTTTTCTTAGCAAACTCTTTACACTATCTGCTCCTTCACCTACAGCTGTTGCTCTATATTCAAAGAAAATTCCTGTTGGTTCTGTTACAAACAATTGTGGTTTTTCATCAACACCAGCAAATAAGATAGAAACTCCAAAAGGTCTTGCTCCACCATATTGTGTAAATGATTGTTTTATATCTGCTAATTCTTTTACTAACATTGCAGTTTCAATCTGTGTATTATATGTAACTTGATTTTGTTGTGCAATTACTTGTGCTCTTCTAATTAATATTCTTCCATCCATAACATATCCGGTTGCTGTAGCAGCAATATGTTCATCTACCTGAAATATTTTTTCAATAGATTCAGCAACAACTAAGTTGTCTGCAACTCTTTTATCTGTAATTAGGATTACTCCATCACTACATACAATTCCTATTGCAGTTGAACCTTGTCTCACTGCTTCTTTTGCATATTCTACCTGTAATAATCTTCCATCAGGACTAAACATTGTGCTTGCCCTGTCATATCCCATCATTTGATGTGTTCCTTCTTGCATTTTTTTATCCCTCCATTTAACATAATTTTCTTACTTTATCAACAACACCTGAAACTCCCAGGCTTTTGATTATAACTTTTTCTCCATTGATTTCTTTGATTAAAGCTAAACTTGCTTTTAGATGATCAACATTCTTTGTACTAACACGTACAATTCCTTTATTATCTTTCCAGTCTTTTAGAAATAATAATCCTGCATTTGCCATACCTAAATTACCTATTAAATCCTTCATACTACTCTCTATTGTTTCCTGTACTTGTTTTAGATCTAAATTATCTTTAGATTCCACAACAAAGCCTACATATCTTTTCTTTTCCCTTAAACTGGGTAAAAGTGCTTTTAATTTCATCTTATTGAGAATTGTTTTCAACTCCTTGTCTTCTCTCTTACTCTCTCTATAAAATAACTCTACTATAAAAAGCTTTTGATTGCCTATAAAACTAGTATAATATTTATATTCTACAATAACAAGCTTTTTCAAATAAAGATACTCTAAACTTCAAATGGAAAAAAAAGGTGATAACATTTATGTAGTATTTTCTGGCCATATGTGTACAGGTAAGGATACAATTATTGAAATTTTAGATAAGCGGGGTAATCTACCTAAAATTGCAGGCCCAAATGCAAAAGTTCATTTTCTTACAGAGGCTGTTAATCATGACCAAGATGTTTTAGCTTCTTTCTATCAGAACATGGAAGATACAACAGAATTTTTTGAACTTGGAACTTTATGTTTTCGTTCAGTACTAAGTAGTGTTATTTCTAAAGTAAGAGGGATTGTTGTTGGTAATCGACATGTAATTGAAGCAAGACAAACTTTTGTTGAACATTCTAGAGTTTTAAAAAATGAAAATAAAAGATTTTTTGATGAGACTGCAACTGGTGTTTATGATATGCTTCTTAGAAGAGCAATCGAAAAAGGAATAATTCCAATCCCAGAAATTGTTTTCTTTTTATTTGTTGATGATGTTGAAATTTTAATTGAAAGAAATAAAAAAAGAAATGATCCTGGTGAAAAATCTATTGATCCTGAATACATTAAAAACTTATCAAAATATTTTAAAAATTATAGGAAAAATTTTGCTGACATTTACAATTTTTTTGGAGTTCCTGTACCTAAACTTGTAGAAATAAACACTTCTGTAGATTTATTCAAAGATGAACAAGCCTTACAATTAATTGCAAATCGTTGTGAAGAAGAAATTAGGAAAGCTTATGCTCAGAAAAGAAGAAGTTTGTTTGATTTTAACGAATAAAAACTTTTATAAATAACTTATTTCCTCTGAACTCTATGTTAAATATAATAGGTATAGGTTTAAATGATGAAAAGGATGTTTCAGTAAAAGGATTAGAATTAATTCATTCTTCAGACTTTATTTATCTAGAAAATTACACTTCAAAATTAAAATGTTCTTTAGAAGATTTAGAAAAATTTTATGCTAAGAAAGTTATTCTTGTTGAAAGAGAGTTTGTTGAAGATGGGAAAGAAATGATTGAAAAAGCAAAAACTCAAAATGTTTCTTTGTTAATCATTGGAGATGTTTTTTCTGCAACCACTCACATTTCTTTATACCAAGATGCTTTAGATTCAAAACTTGAAATAAATATTATCAACAATGCTTCAGTTTTAAATGCAATCGGTATTACTGGTTTATCTTTATACAAATTTGGAAAAACAACTTCTATTTCTTTCCACGATTCTGAAGTTCCTATAAAAGTTATCAAAGATAATCGTCCTTTACACACACTTTGTTTGTTAGATTTAACTCCAAAAGAAGATAGATTCATGGAAGCTTCAGAAGCGATTGCAAGATTAATTTCTCAAGGTTTAGATCCCGAAACAAAAGTTGTAGTTTGTTCACAGTTAGGTTCTAAAAATCCAACAATAATTTATTCTCAAGCTAAAGATGTAAAACCTTTAAACAAATATCCTCAATGTTTAATTGTTCCTGGTGATTTACATTTCATTGAAGAAGAATTCTTGGAAAACTTTAAATAAACTATTTACTCATATATTTTTATGAAATGGCAAACTTGGACCAGATTTACTGCAATAGTTCTTTTCATAATAACTGTTCTAACTTTCGCATTCACTTACTCAGATAATTTTGTTAATGCTGATGCTAATATAGAATTTCAAAATTTTCCTTCAAATACTGACTTAGATTCTTTAGATGTAAATGAAGATATAGAATTTTCATTTTTCTTATACAACAATGGTGAAGAAGCTGCCTTTGTAAAAAAAGTCTTATTAAAATCTGATTTAGAGGCAACAATAGAACCTGAAGAAGATTTCAGTATTCTTGCTGGTGAGACTCAAGAAATATTAATTACTTTAGAATCTCCAGGAGAAGAATTAGAATCTGAATTATATTTTCAAGTTTTTTATGATGATTTTACAATAGAATCAGAAGAAGTTCCTGTCGTCTGGGGTAATATACTTTAACTGCATAAGCTTTATAAATCGAATTTCATGAACATTATCTAGAGACTTCAACACCTCGCCTTTTACATTTTTTCTTTATTTCACATTTAGAACAGTATGGTGAAATTGGCCTACAAATATATTGTCCATAACCTACCAAAAGAAAATTCAATTCTCTCCAATATTCCTTATCTAATTTTTTTCTAACTTCATATTCTGTTTCTTCAGGATTTTTTGTTTTTAGAAATCCTAATCTATTCAATATTCTATGATTATGTGTGTCAATACAAACTCCATCTCCATCAAAACCTACACTAATTACTAAGTTCGCTGTCTTTCTTCCAACATTTGGCAACTCTAACAATTTCTCCATAGAGTTCGGAACTTTTCCTTTATACTCAGAAATTAAAATTTCACAAATCTTCTTAATATTCTTCGCTTTAATCTTATAAAATCCTGCTGGATAAATTAATTTTTCAATTTCACTTTCTTTCAACTTCAACATTTCTTTAGGTGTTTTAGCTTTACTATATAATCTCTTAAAAGATTTCAAAGTAACTTCATCTTTTGTTCTCAAACTTATTACTGTAGAAATTAAAACACTGAATGGATCTTTATGTGTTTCAGAAACTAAACTAACAACTGGCACATCCCAATTCTTAGATTCCTTTCTCAAAATTTTAATAATTTCAATTAAATCTTTTTCATTCATCTACAATATTATATTTTTAGAATATTAAAAACTATCTCCATTATCTTTATAATCTCTAAATTTATTTAGTCCGATATGGATAAATCTAAAAGAAAGGAACTATTAATCTTCATTGCAGTATTAGGAATCTTAGCTTTAATTACTTCAGCTTATTTATTACAAAATCATTATTATCCTGAACTTGGATCTTTTTGCGACTATGATGAATCCATTTCTTGTTCTTATGTTAACTCTAGTTCATTTTCAGAAATCTTTAATGTACCTGCAGCTTTGCTAGGAATATTTTGGTCTTTCTTTTTATCTTTCTTAGCAATCAAAGCAATAAGAAAAAGAACTTATCTAGTTCCTTTATTTATTTGGTCTCTTTTCGGGGTACTATCTTCGTTATTTTTCATACTTGCAGAATTTATTTTGAAAGCAATTTGTCCTCTATGTACAGTTGTTCATATAATTTCTTTCATTGTAATAATTATTTCAGCAAAATTACTAAACTCTCAAAAATCTAAAATTAGACTTTTAGATTTAAAACAATTAAAATCAATATTTACAATTATTATTATAATCAATCTTTTACCTTTCTTATTTTTCAATACTGTTCAAGCTGAACAAAACTACAATGATTTTGCTCAATGTTTAACAGATTCTGGTTTAGTAATATATTCTTCTTCTCAATGTGGTGCTTGTGCTTATCAAGAAGATTTATTTGGTGACTCTTATGAATTACTTAATGTTGTAGAATGTCATCCTGCTTCTGAGGATTATAATCCAGAGCTTTGTAATGAAAGAGAGATTTCCGCAACTCCTACTTGGATCTTAGAAGTTGAGGGTGAAGAATTTGAAAGGGAAATTGGTTACCAAAACTTTGAACAATTATCTTCTTGGGCCTCTTGTGAGATCAATA
>JADHVA010000024.1 GCA_016784245.1 Nanobdellota archaeon | reverse complement strand
AAAAAACCTGTACAGAATACTACTCTTTTAGAATTAGCTTCTTATTTGTTTAAAATCGAGACGCCACAAATTCTTTCAGAATTAGAAGAAGCTACAAAAAAACCTTATACTCCTCAATTCGATCCTCAAAAAATGGATATTGATAGAGCTGCATTAAGATTAGAATTAGAAAGAAAATTTACAAGTTTTTATCCTTTCACTAGGTAAGCTTAGTTTCATGTCCAAATTTTTCTAATTTTATTATATTATCTACAAAAGATTCAATTTGAGGTTCATGGCTTACTATTATTACTTGAGGAATTTTTATTTCTTCCATTAATATTTTTAATCTATCTAACTGTTCTTGACTAAATCCATCTGTAGGTTCATCTAAAATTAACAAATCTCTAGTTTTTATTCCTGAGTTCAAACTATTCACAACTTGATTCAAAGCTAGCCTATAAGCTAAAGCACCTGCTGTCTTTTCTCCTCCAGATAAAAATATATAATCAATATCATATCCATTTTGTAAAATTTGAGGAGAATAGCTTTCATCCAATCTCATTTGTAAATTCTCATTATCAATTAAAATCTTAAACCATTTCTCAAAATAAGAATTAAATTCATAATGGACTTTAAACAAAATATTTTTTTCCATCTTATCCATTAAAGGAATAAAATGATCACTTAACCAAAATAATTTTCTATTCAAATCATCTAATTTATTTTTAATTTCTTTTTTCTTTTCAATTTCTTTAACTATTTCTTCTAATCTTATGTTTAAATGCTGTATAAGAGATTCAAGTTTATGTTTTTCTATATCTACTTCTCTATAATTTTTTTCAAATCTTTCCAAATCTTGTTTTAAATTATTATAAATCTCCTCAATATCTTCACCTATTTTCTCTTGTAGGCTCATAATATGTACATTTATCTCTCCAATTTTACCTTTCACACCTTCTAATCTGACTTTTATTTCTTCATATTCCTTTTTTTTCTTATCTCTCTCTAAAATCTTCATTTTAATAATTTTCAAATCTCTTTCATTTTTCTTCAATTCTTCCAATTCTAATTTTAATTTAGAAATATCTTCATCAAATTCTTTTTGTTTATTTTCAAATAATCTTTGTTCTTTTTCATATTCACTAACTTCGATATTACTTTTATCAATTACTTTTTGTTTATACTCTTGAGAAACTTCTTGAAAACAAGTAGGACAATTATTCAATTTCAAAACTTTATTCCCAATATGTTCAGAATGGATCTTTCTTGTTTTTAATTCTTGAATTTTATTTAATACTAATCTCAAATCTCTTTCCTTATCTTTTAATAAAATATTTTTCTCATCAATTCTTTCGAGAATCTTCTCATCTAACTCCAATTTCTCCAATGCTAATTCTTCTATTTCTTTTATTAAAAACTCTAATTTCTCTCCATCTTTCCCTTTATCCATTAATAAATGCTTTAATTCTAATTGTTTTAACTCAATTTCTTTCTTTCTTTTTTTCTCTTCATTAATTTTCTCTTCAACAATTTTCACTTCATGTTTCTTCTTCTCAATTTCTGCTTTAAACAATTCAATCTTTGGAATTAATAATTTTAATTTAGAATTCTCAATTTCAATAATTTGTTTAGATCTTTCTCTTTCTAATTCTTTTTCATTTAAGTCTAAAACAAAGCCTTCATAAAATTTCCTTTTCTCTTTTATTTTTGAAGAAACTATTTTAGCATTATCTTTTATTTTCTTATATTTGTCGACTGCAAATACCTTTCTCAATGTGTCTAATCTCTCTTCTTGGCCTCCTAAAAGAATATTCTTCATTTCTTCTTGAGGTGTATAAACTGTATATCTAAAAATTAAAGCTTTATTTTTTGTCAATAATTCCTTAGGGTAGCTTAATACATTAAGAATATCTGATTTTAATTCAATAGCTGTTTTTTCTTCTTTAACCCCTTCTTTAATAATATAACCAAAATCCTGTACTACACTACTTTTATTTCTTTTCAAAGCCCTCATAATAACATAATCTTTATCTTCAATAGAAAAACTTAATTCAACATATCCTTGTTCTGCACCATTTCTTAATAATGAAGCTCCAGTAAGGTTTCCTCTCTGTAAACCAAACAAAGCAAAATCAATTCCTAATAGTATACTGCTTTTACCAGAACCAATATTTCCCCACAACAAAGTGCTTCCACTAGGAAACTCAAATTCTTGTTCAACATAACTTCTTATATTGTATAATTTAATTTTCTTTAATTTCAATATTCAACACCTTTTCTGCATCCACAATTACTCTCTTTTCAAAATCTAAGACTTTTTCACCTTCTTCTTTATCTTTATTCAAAGAATTCATTAATTGTTTAGTAAATTCAATTTCATTTTCATGGATTTTTATAGAACTCTCAATTTCATTCAGAATATCATTTTCAATTTCGTCAACACTTCCTGCTTTCATATTAATATCTTCTTGAACCTTAGATCTCAACTTTGCAGTATTTCTTAAAACAAAATAAGCGGAACTTAACTCTTCAAGAATTTCTTTAAAATCAATATCTCCTACTTTTCCTAAAATCTCACCTTTAATTCTCAAAGTTACAATTTTATCTTTAACTTCTCTTAGTTTTACTTCATTTTTAATTTTCAAAATAACTTCTTCAGGACTTAAACCAGAAACTTCAACACTTATACATTCTACATCCTTTAGTTTTATTGGAACATATTCCCATTTTACATTTTCATCAACAAAATATACTCCTCCACATTTCCATTCTTCTAATTCTTTGAAATTATTTGGGAATAATGCACCTGGAAAAGTTAAAACTCCTTTTTCCATTTCTTTTTGAAAAATATAATGGACATGTCCTCCAGCATAATAATTAAAATTCTTTGGTAATTTATTAGAATTCAAACCTTGAACACCTTCTAATCCCTTTGGCTTAAATTCTTCTATTAAAGAATGAAATAAAAATATCTTATATCCTTCTTCTCTTTCTAAATGATCAAATACTAAACTATCATAATCTTTGATTTCTAATCCTCCTCTTTTTCCGAGATAACCTGCAATTTTCACGTCTGTTTTTGCATCTACAGTAAATTTTAATTTATCATTTTCAAACTGCATAACATTAACAATTAATCCTGCTTTCTCCAAAACATCCAACATAGTTTTACCGCTTGGAGAATAATCATGTGAACCAGCAACAATATACACAGGAATATTACGATCCTTTAAGGTTTTCAATTCTTGAGTAACTTCTTTAATATAATCAATTTGAGGTAAAGCACTATTAAACAAATCTCCAGAAAGAACAACAAAATCTGTATTTTTTAGAACAATTAATTTTACAGCTTCTCTAAAACATTGCATATTTAATTCTTTTAATTTATCTTCTCTCCATCCTCCAATATGGCAATCAGCCAAATGTGCAAATAACATTTAGAGAATCTAAGGTCTGACACTTAAAAACTTTTATAAACTTAGTCCTCTATTACCAAATTATTATGAAAAGAAAGATTAAGACAAAGGATGGTCTTACATTATTATATAATTATAATGTTCCTAAAGAAAGTAAAAAACCAACTCTTCTTTACTTACATGGTTTAGGTGGTAATTGGAGTGAATGGGAAGATTGTTTACACCTTGCTAGAAAGGAAGGTTATGGTTCTTTAGTTTTTGATATGAGAGGTCATGGTTTGTCTTCAGTACCTGAGGATTCTAATTATTATAAACTAGAAAATTTTGCAAAGGACATTAGACAAATTGTAAAAAAAGAAAAAATTAAAAATTATGTTCTAGTTGGTCACAGTTTTGGCGGTAGTGTTATGGTTGTATATTGTACTTTGTTCAAGACTCTCTTACCTAAAGCTTTAGTCTTTGTTGAAGCTACATATAAATATCCTTACAAAAAATACAGAGAAATGAATAGATCTCCTTTATTGTGTTATCCTTTAAGAAAATTAGTAGATTGGGGTATTATTAATAATAAAAATTATCCTAGGCCTCACGAAATGCAATTAAAGATTTTTCCTAGAGAGAATATCTTATTTCAAATTTTTGATGAATTTTATCATACTTCAGTTAAAACTATTTTTTATTGTTTAGATGGAGCAAGAGAATTTTCTGAATTTAATAAAAAAGAAATAGTCTCTTCTCTAAAAGGTATAAAGACACCTACTCTTATTATTGGTGGTGCAAAAGACCTTATAATTGACATTAAATGGTCTGAAGATTTACACAAACTAATCCCTCAATCTAAATTAAAAATATTTGCAGATGCAGGTCATCAACTTCCTCTTGAAAATCCTCAAGATTTAAGTTTAGAAATATTTTCTTTCTTAAAAACTTCTCTTAAGATTTAAGAATATAATTTTGTTTTATACTTTTATTTTGTTTCTTAAACATATTTTCTTTATTAAAATCGTACAAACTTACTTTTGGTTTTAAATAAATCTGATTACTTTTATGATTTCTAAAATATTCCTTAAACTCTAAATTTTCTTCTAATAACTTTTTCAAAATAATCTTTTCAAGGAAAGGTTTCAGATCAGATTTCTTTACACCTTTCTTTAATTCTACATGTACATCAAATTTTACATTAAAATGATTATCATGGCTTGTTCCAATCATAAACCTATTTACTTTTGCAGCACATTTTGATGCATGAATTGCTTCTTCTACTTGTTGAGGGTAAATATTATTTCCACCAATAGAAATTGTTCCATCTTTTCGACCACAAACATATAAGAAAGGCAATTTCAAAGTATTATTCTTTTTCAAAAAGGCTTTCAATTTTCCTTTTTCATATTTGTTCAAAACTTTAATAATTTCATTATATGATATTGATCCTCCTCTATCATGTAAATTATATTTAACTTTAGGAGAAGCTACATCCGGATCTAATAAAGTAACTGAAAATTCTCCAGAGTTTGTATTCTCTATATAATGCATTAAAGGATTATACTGGAATAAAATAGGGTTTTGATTTGTTCCAAATAATTTTTTATTTAAAACCTGATTCTTGTCTGTTAATTCTCTAATAAATTCTGAAAAAGGAGTTTCAAAACCAATCCCTATATCAATATCTGAAGCACCATATGAAGAAATTATTTTTGCATTTTGATTACCTAATTGTTTTCTAATATATTTTTTCCATTCTAGAGAAGTAGACTCTCCACCTGTAATAACATCAATTTTATATTGTTTCCAATTAATATTTTTATTATCAAATAAATTTTTCAAAAATGGTGGATAACCTGCAATTAAATAATTATATTTCTTACCTAATTGTTTTAAGGTTCTAATATTATTATCAATATCTGCAGTTGTATTTTTTACCAACATATATTGTTCCATTAATTCACAAAATTTTAACCCTGTTGCCCAAGGACCGGATGACCATCCACTCAATACAATATAATCTTTTTTATCTGCATTAAATGTATAATAAAATTCAAACTTTGCTGCTTTGAATAATAATTCTGCTTCACCTACTTCTCTTATCCAATTCGTAGGTTTTCCGCTTGATCCTGAAGATTCTTCAATAATTCCTTTTTTTGGAAATTTATTATTAATACATCTTGATTCATAAGAATATTTTTTCACATAATTCTTTTTATCTGTTAAAGGTACATCCTCAATAGAACTACATTTTCTTCCTCTAACAAATTTTTGATATGCACTCACATTTTTTAATGCTTTTTTATGAATATAGAATGCTTTTTGTTTAGAAATTTTTTCTAATAAATCTGGAGATCCATTTTCAATTACTTTTTTTGATAACCAATAATTATCTAATAATCTTTTCCCAACACTATTTATTATTTTGAAAGGAAACAATGCCTCTTTTAACATATTTGTTTTTAAAGAACTTAATCTTATAAACTTTTCTTTTATTTCTCTTAATTCTTTGTTATTCTTTATGTATACTTCAATTCTATGATTTCAGTGACAAAAAGCTTAAATAGTAATTTGTTGTTACTGATTAGTTATGGCTTTTAGATTAGAAGGGATGGAATTAGGATCAGTTTCAAAAAGAATACAAGTTCATTATTTAATGGAAAACCATCCAGAAGTTTATCAAACTTATCTTGAACAAGGTGGACAAACTTTGGAAGAATTATACAAAGTAAATTTAATTTCTCATAATGATTTTTCAGAGATGGCAAATTTTGTTATGCAACACACTGGAGCTTCTCATGATGATTTTTTACATATTGGTTCATACATTGGTAAAGATAAACATGATCAGGCTGCAATTGCTTCAAGAATTTTTCAATCTCCTTATTTTATTTTTGATCAATCTGAAACAGGTATGAATCCTAAATTAAATATTGATTCTAGAATTATTGTTAATCACTTAGATGATGGTGAAGCTAGAATTTTACATTATAACATTGGTTTAGCTTCAAATAAATATCTTTTAGCTCCTTTAACTTCTGTAGGTTATTATCATGGTGTTGGTGTTGTTTGTAATACAGATATTTTCTCAAACATAAGAATGCTTGATCAAAAACTTGAAAATGTTTTTAGAGAATTAGGTATTGATTTTGAAAGAAGAGGAGATGATTTTTATAGAACTGGAAGTGATGAATTACTTGCAACAAGAGTTGGTATTGATGAAACTGCTTTATCTTATCTTGAAATTCAACATCCTATGTTTAGAGTAATCAGAGATATAGAATTAGAAGAAACAAAAGATCGTCAAAGATTAATTATTCCTGAGGGTGAATTCATTCAAGGAAATCCAAATAGATTTAATCAAAGACAACTTCCAATTAATGCTTTAGAACCTTTAACAAAAAGAGATTTATCTTATGTTGTACTTACAAAAGATCTTTCAGTTTTTAGAGAAGGGACTGTCTTTGGATTAGATACACCTTCTTTTACCAGTGTTTATGATTTTACTTGGGAAGAACCTAGTGCAGCTAGAAAATGGTGGAGACAAGCTGTTATTAAAACTGTTGGTTTTTTTGGTGCTAATAAAAAATCTTTAGACGTTGTTTCAGAAGGTTTTAGAGAATCTGAACTTGGAAAAGAAGCTGCAGAACAAGCTTTCAAAACAAAAACACTAGAGGCTGCAAATACTATTCGACAAATGGATGCAATTGAAAAAGAATTACATGCAAGATTCCACCATTCTGCAAATTATTTTGGTATTGAATTAGTTGCTCAAGGTTATTCTCTTGCATTACCTATTCTTGGTCTTATTCACAATTTAACAGAATCAACTATTGATGTATATAATCAAGATCATACTGATACTATTGACTTAGATCTTTCAAGATTATTTGGTAGGGCTCCTTCATATGAAGATTTAAGAAAAGGATTTAATCCTGGAGCAAAAAAACCAAAAGTTAGAAGAAGAAGAAGAGGGGGTCCACCATCATATTCTTATTTAGATGTTCAAGAAGGAATTAGTTTTCTTAATAATGAAGTTGTTGCTCTTCCATTTCTTAATGATGAGACAAAAGCAATCCTTTCTGATTTTCAAAGTGGTTTAAATTTATTATTGGAAACTTGTAAAAATTATGATAAAATTATGAGAAGATGGATGAAAGAATATGCAACTGAATCTTGGGCTGAATTTTCTTTAAGAGATCTTGTCCTAGATGAATTAAGAACTAACTTTCCTGGTCAAGCTTCTCAAATTAATTTAGAGTTAGCTCTTTCTCCAGGTTTAACTATGAGAGGTCATAAAGAAAATATTGGATTATTATTTGCAAATTTACTTGGTAATGGATTAAAAGCAACTATGGCTTATGATTCTCCAAAAATTTATGTTCAAGCGGAACAAATTGAAGAGGGTTTTAAAGTTATATTAGGTAATTCTTGTGAGCTTCCTCCTCAATCTGTTATTGATGATTTGAATTCTGATGCAGAAACTGAAAGGGGCGGAAAGATTGTTATTAGAAGAGTAGTAAGTGACCATGGTGGTTCAATTAATTATGTTCCTAATGGTGAAAACAATCTTGAAGCTATTCTAAATTTCCCAGAAAAAACTTTAGTAAAATTTTAATAAAAAAATAAAAATTTATTTATCTTGCATCAAAAGGAAATAGAGGACTTTTTCCACTATATCCATGACCATAATTAACTGGTCTTACAACTCCAGCTGTGATATCGATACTATGTCCAATTACTTTTGCACCAATAGGTCTATCGTCGTCTCCTCTTGGTCCATAACCTTTACTCAAAGGAGTACAATAAGCATTTGGTCCAAAAAGAACAAACTCTTGATTTGTTCTTGCATTCTCAGCTAAAACTGTTCTCAAAGTACTAGTTGGTGAAACAGATTTAATATGTTCATATCTTCCTAATCTCATATCTCTTCCAATTTGACTAACAAAACTTTCTCCACTAACTCCTGCTCTACCAGCTGCATTTAAATATTTTAAATCAACAGCTATCATAGCAATTGTTCCTGGTACTCCAATAATTCCTTCAGCTAAATCTTCTTGATACGCTTCTGCAAAATCTCTTGGGTCTTCTAAAGTAACTAGTTCAATATCTAATCTTAAAGCTTCTTCTAAATCTAATAGTCTTCTTTCATTTAAACCAATTGTTAAAGGTAAAAATTCTGGTGCATCTAAAGATAATCCTCTTGCAAAGTTACTTAATTGTTCTCTCCAAGCTGTAAGAGCTGCATTAGTTTTATCAGTTGCATATTCTGTAGTTCCTAATACATCTGTTTGATCATCTATATGATATTGTACGATTGTAACTCCTTTATTTTCATTTACTCCAACAAGGTTTGAGATATTTTTTTTTGCTCTTGAAATTCTTTTAGCCACATCTAATGGTAAACTTAGTCTTAGTAATTTTATCAAATATAAATTATGTTCGTCATATTTCTTTGTCATTTTTTGTTCTCCTTAACTACTTGTTAATCACAACAAAATGCTCTTCCTATATAAGTTTTTTGTCACTGGAAAACTAGAATTAACAGGATAGACTTTCTCCTGAACTTGATGAACAAACTATTTCATTCCCTGCAACATTATAATATTTGATACCAGAATCATCTACTTTCTTTTTACAACAAATATTATTTGCTGAACTTTGTGCTAAACTATCAAAATCTTCTTGTAATTCATCTAAATCTTCTTCTAAACTTTCAACTTCATCACTTACAGAACTCAAGCTAGCTTCATTATCTAAACAACTTTGGTAATTTGAATATACATTATCATAATTAGATTGTAAACTACTCTTTTCTTGTTCACAAGCAATATATTCCTCCGTACTACTTTCTACTAGACCTATTAATTCTCCATTTATTCCAGCAACTGTTGACATATTTGTATTTAAAATACTTAATTCTTCTTCAAGAACTTCAACTTCTGCTGCATAATTAATAGTTTGTACTTCTTCATCACTAA
>JADHVA010000023.1 GCA_016784245.1 Nanobdellota archaeon | reverse complement strand
ATATGATTGAAAAAAATAAAAAAAGTGAATTATTTTTATTCGTTTGGACATTCGTCTGGATTCATTATTATCAACCCCCCAGTAAATATTTAGGTTATTTTCTTTATATATCAAAAGTTTATTTGTAGGAAGAAGTTACTTTTGAGAAATATGTTACTAAAAAGATGAAAATCAAGTTAATTTAATAAGTAGAACTAATATTTGAGTATTATGAAGAAAAAATATATTCTTATCACATTAATATTATTATTAGCAATATACTTTTTATTTCCTTACCTAAATGAAATATCACAAGATAAAATTCCTTATCCTACAATTACTATTGGAGATACAAATATTTCAAAAGACATAGAAATTAATTCTTATGCTTCTCCTATATTTTTTGAAGGAAATGAAAAAGCTGTTTTAATTATACATGGATATTTAGCTTCGCCACAAGAAGTTCAAGAGTTAGCTTATTATCTAAATGAAAATGGATATACAGTTTTTGCTCCTTTAATGAGTGGACATGGTAGTGATTATAAAAATTTAGAAAATGTTTCATGGGAAGATTGGAAAGAAGAAAGTGAATATTATTATGAATTGTTAGAAGATAATTATGAAGAAGTTCATGTTGTAGGTTTCTCTTTAGGTTCTTTATCAGCTTTAGAGTTGTCAATGAACTATGAGTTAGATTCTTTGACAGTAATTGGTTCTCCTATTTTTATCTTTAAAGAAGAAATAAATGATTTGGATTTTTATGTTGAAGAAATCTCTGAATATATTCCTTATTTGAAAAAATCAAATGTAATTACAGACATAGTTATTGGAAGACAAACTTATTCTTTTATCCCAACATCAAGTATTTTAGAAGTTATGAAATATTCTGAAGAAGTTCAAGATAATTTAGAAAATGTTGATGATAATATTTTTATTATACATGGGAATTTTGATACTACTTCTGACCCTTATAGTGCCGAATATATTTATGAAAATGTTGCAAGTGAAGAAAAAGAAATTTATTCTGTGAATTCTTTGCATACAGTATTAATGGGAATCCATGATCAAAAGGTTTTTGAAGAAATTTTAGAGTTTATTCAAGCATAAATATATAAATAAGAAGTATAAAATCAATTTTATGAGTTTAGATTATTTGTATGCAAGAGCTGAAAGTGGGAATGGTTTAGAAGCTTATGAAGCTAGAGAATTGTTTGATAAATTAAATCCAATTGAATTACCTTATGCTAGAGAAATTGCAACTACATTAAGAGAAGATTTTAGAGGAGATATTGCTAGTCTTTATACTTGTTTTTATATTTCAAATCAATGTGCTAATGCTTGTTCATATTGTTCTTATGCAACTACAAATGATAATTTAGATCGAAGAACTTTGAGTTTAGAACAAATTGAAAAAGAAGCTAAAGCAATTAAGGAATTAGGAGTTAAAAATGTAATTTTAATCTCTGGAACTTTACCAGAAAAAAGTTATAGAGATATAATTGTTGAATCTAGTAAAAAACTATTCTCATTAGGACTAAAACCTTGGATAGAATTTGAAAATCTTTCTATTGGTACATTAAATGATTTATCAGAAATTGGTGTTAATCATTTTTTATTATTTCAGGAAACTTATAATTCAGATATTTATAGAGAAGTTCATAGGCAAAGTAGTTATAAAAGAAATTTTAGTGCTAGACTTGCTAAAGGAGCTAAAGCTTTTGAAAGAGGTTTTCAAAATATTGGTATAGGTGTTTTGTTAGGATTAAATGAAGATATTGGTTTTGAAATTGATGCACTTTGTAGACATGCAAAATTTTTAAATGAAATTGGAGCAAATGTTTCTATATCCTTACCATCAATAAAAGGTTCTCCTGATAAAAGATTTAGAAGACCTAAAATGCAAGATATTGAAAAAGCATATATCACTTTAAAATTAGCTTTGCCAAATGTATCTTTAGCATTAAGTGGAAGAGAAGCGCCAAGTTTGAGAGATAGACTATTTCCAATAGTTGATTTAATTGGAACTGGTGGAGTTACAAGTCCTGGAGGGAGAACTTTAAATTTAGATTCAAAAAAATCTCAGCAATTTCCATTAACAGATAAAAGATCTCCTAGAGTAATAAAGTCTGTTTTAGAAGATTTAGAAATTGAAGTTCTTGATGATTCAGTTTGGTGATTTAAGCTTTAACTTTAGCACTTAAAAGGTTAAGAAAATCAAAAGAACTTAAAATAGATGGTAACCCTTTTACTTCCGGAGTATCTAATTTTTCACAAACTAAAGAAATAGGAGATGAATCATCTGCTGCAAAAGAAGTATATCTTTCTAAACATGAATGACATTGAGATATGTGAGCTGAAGCTTTTGCATATAAAGAAATTCTATGTGGGTCGAATACATAATCTTGAAGAATACCACTTGCAATTTCACTTTCAAAGCTTTTAGGTTCTACATATGGTGTAAGTAGATATAAATCAATTAATTGACCTAATGAGTCACTAGGTGAATAAGCTTTTAGAAGATCTAATTCTTCATAGAAATGATCTTCAAACTTTGGATCTTGAGAAAAACTAATCATTCCCTCAATACCAAGATTATTAATATGGTATAAAGCTGAGATAAGCTTGTCAGTAAGATGTTCTTGCATGTAAAGAGAAATTTAATTGAAGTTTATAAGAATTTAGAAATTATCTTACTCTTCTTCTATAAAAGTTTAATTGAAAATATTTCAATAAAATAAGGGAAAAGTTTATATCTGTGTTAACACATAATACAAGTATGGTAAATATGACATTATCAATCCCGGAAAAGCTCCATAAGGAGATGCAAGTTCATACTGAGATAAAATGGAGTGATATAGCTAGACAATCTTTTGAAAAGAAGATTTTAGAATTACATTGGATGGACAAAGTTCTTGAAAAAAGTAGCTTAACAAAAGAAGAAGCTGAAGATCTTGGACATAAGATTAAATATGAAATAAGAAAAAGATTCAAATGAAATTGGTTGTAGATACAAATATTTTAATTTCAACTTTATTAAAAGATTCTTTAACAAGAGATTTAATTTTACATTTAGATGCAGAACTTTATAGTATAAGGTTTACAGATAAGGAATTAATGAAATATAAAAATTATATTAAGAAAAAAGCAAAAATAAATGATGAAGAATTTTATATGGTATTAGATGCACTATTTAATAAAATTATTCTGATTGATGATAAGATTATAATGGCAAGGATGAAGGAAGCAAGTAAAATTATGGATAATATAGATCCTGATGATACACCCTTTATTGCTGCTGCCTTAGCTACAGAATCTGATATTTGGTCTGATGATAAACATTTTGAAAAACAAAATAAAATAAAAATATGGAAAACAAAAGATTTAATTTAGAATTATTTCACTCTTCTTCTATAAAAATCTGCTATGAAAATATTCTTTGTAAATGTTCCTGCTGGGAAACCAACTAAAACAATCCACATTAATAAAAAGATTAAACCAAGTCCAATACTTTTTAGTAAAGCCATTATGTAATCTCCAAAATTATTGAAAACAGCTTTTAATATTTTGAATTCAAATAAAGAAGCTACAGTTTCCTTGTTAAAGAAATTTACTGTTAAGATAGGAATTACAAATATTTGGATTAATGTATCTATTACAGTTCTTAGCCAGATATTAATTATACTTAAAGTTGCCATTAAAGCAATATATGCAATAATAAAAGGAAGAGCTTTGATAAACATCATAAAACCTAATTTTAAATCACTCTTAAATTTGAAAAGAGGTAATTTTTTGAATTTACCCTTAGAAAATTCTTTTACTATTCTAATTCCATAACCACCTAAAGCAAGCCAACCGAAAATTGGTAAGAATAACCATAAAATATTCCACAGACCTTTTGCTCTGTTGAATGGGTATTTGAAAGCAGATTTGAAATCCAAGGTTTTCATAAGTATTGTAAATGTGAAGAAGTTTATAAAAGTTTAGAATTCTTTGAATATTCTAAGATTCTCTTTTCCTCTGCCTAAATTAATTAAAATTTTTTTATTTTCATCTTGATATGCTTCAATTACTTTTCCAATAAATAAAATATGATCTCCAGCTTCAATTTCATTTTCAACCTTACATATAAAATTCATTGATGCATCTGAAAGTAAAGGAATATTTGTTTTTTTAGATTTGAAAGTTTTAATGCCAGATTCTTTAAATTTGTCAGTATTTTTTGATGAAAATATTTTTATTGGTTCTTCTAATTCTTTATTAGCAACAGCTAAAACAAACTCTTTTGATTCTTTTACTAATTTGTATGTGTTACTTGTTTTCTTTATTGTAATTAATAGTAAAGGAGGATCATGAGATACTTGAGTTGTCCAATCAGCTACCATGCCAGAAGGATTTCCATTTTTATTAGTAGATAGGATAAATGTTACAATTTGAGGTTTGAATTTTTTTAAAGTTTCTTTGATATTTACTTTTTTCATGATAATAAAGAATATTTAATAGAATATAAAAGTTTAGAATGGGCCATAATAAATATCACCGATAAGTATTTTAATACAATTATACTATATTTTAATATGAGTTTTTTTATTGGAATAAAAAGATGGTTTAAAAAAAAGATTGGTCGATCACATAAGACTCTTTTAATTAATTCTATTAACACTTTAATTCCTAAATTAGATGAGCTATTAAAAAATATTAATACAGATGTAGGAAAATACCAATTTAGAACAGAACTAGATAAAAGTATGAAACATGTAAATCAATTTGAAGTTAGACTTAATAAAATTAAACCTGAAGAAAGAGCTTTGATAGAAACAAGAGCTGGAGCAAATGGACATGAATTTTTTACAACTGGTGCTGCTTTAATTTCGACCTTTAAAGTAATATATAGTAAAATAAGAGATAAAGTTAAAGAAAAAGATAAAGTAGATATAAAAAATACATTAAGTAATATTGAGAGCCAAATTATTAAATTGGATGAATTAGTTATTGAAATAAATAATTTATTAATTCCTAGAGAATTTGATAAAAGTAAAGCTAAATCTTTTCCGGGATCTACTGGAAGAACTACTGATGGTATTAGTATAGCTGATATAACTAGTCTTGCAAAAGGTTTTGGATTTAATATAAGAAGAGGAGCAAAGCATAGAATTACTATAGATTTTGAAGATGGACAACAACCATGTTCTTTAGGAACTACAACAGATTTTGATAGACATGTATTAAGAAGATTAACTCTTTCTACTGGTAGAGATAATAAAGAAATTATAACTTTATTGAGAGCTATCTAATTCTTGAATTTTTATAATTAAAGCTTCATATTTAGGTAATAAATCTCTAGGAAGATATTCATTTAATTCTAAGAAAGATACAGTTTCATTAAAAGGATTATATACAAGAATTGCTGGATCACCATCCTCTTTAGGTATAAAATAAGGTAGTAATTCAACTTCACCAAAACCCATTTGTTTCATTTTTCTCAAAGCAACAAGAAAAATTTCCATTTCTAAATTACCTTTTCTTTCTCTTAATTCATCAAGAAAAGTATCATTATAAGTTTCTCTTACCCTTGCTAATTCTAATTCAAATAAATCCATAAGATCAAAAATTTATTTAGGATTTATAAAGCTTTGTAATTGAATAATAGAGAATGGGCCAGGGAGGACTCGAACCTCCGATATTCTCCTTGTAAGGGAGACATCATCCGTGGTCTAAACAATCAAGATTGAGTAGATAGCCACTAGATCACTGGCCCTTGATATACTCATAGAAATTTAGTATTTTAAAAAGCTTTCTATAGATAATCTTTAATATTAGTTATATTATTTAGCTAATTATGATAGATGAATTTGATATTGGAAGTTTGATAGAGAATGATTGTTGTGGTGAAGGAAAGATTAGTGAGATTGATGAATTTTCTGGAGATGTTTATGCAAGATGTTCTTGTGGAGATGTGTATATAGCTTATCCTGTTTATTCAAGTGAATCTTATTTTGATGGAGATTATTCTAGTTTTTTTAGTGTTTTATAATCTTCAATTCTACTTTATCATCAGTAATTTCTAAAGAACAAGTTCCACCTATAGGGAAAGTCATCATTATATTTGTGTGACCAAAATCTAGACCTGCTAAAATAGGTAAATCTTTCAATTCTTTTTTAGTCTCAACTATTTTTAATAATTTTTCTTTAGTCATTTGAGATTTAGTTTCAAACCTTCCAAAAATAATAGCTTTAACATTTTCAAATCCAGATTGATGAATAATAGATTGTAAGTCTCTGTCAAAGTTTAATACAAATAAATCTTCATCTTCAACACAATCTTCAATGAATAAAATTGTATCTTTAAAATCAGGCATGAATTCAGTTCCGTGAAGTAAATTAAAAGTACAAAGATTACCACCAATAATTCTTCCTTCAGCTTTTCCTTTGTTTATTACAAAAAATCCTTCATTTTTTATTGGCTTTCTATTCTCTTGGTCCATCCACCATTCATCTTCAAAGAAGTTTTCTGAAGCTTCAACAATAAATTCATTATCTTGAGTTAAACATTTTTTGAAAGATTCAATATTGTAATCTGCTTCTTTCTCCATTGCCCAAGATGAAAAATGTAAACCTGAATAAGTTAGTAAACCAGTCTTTGTTGTAATTGCATTTGTAATAGCAGTAATATCTGAATAACCACACAATATTTTTGGATTGTTTTTTATTAGTTCATAGTCGATATATTTTAAAAGTTGATTTGAATTGAAACCTCCAATAACTGTAATAATTGCTTTTACATTTTTATCACTAAAAGCTTCATGAAGATCATCTAATCGAGATTGAATTGAAGAAGACATAAAAATATCAGATTCTTTACAATTTTTTGAGAAAGATACTTTGAATCCTTGAGCTTCTAAATTTTTTACTGCTGAATTAATATTTTCTTCAGATAATAAAGATAAAGATCTTGCTGGAGCTATTATTCTGATTTCGTCTCCTTGTTTTAATTTTTCTGGGATTATCATGGATAAAAGAATTATTTGAGATTATTTAAATGTTATTTACCGTGATGAAAATAGATTCTTGCTTCCTTAGAATGTTTTTTACATAATTTTTGAATTTTTTCTTTTAATTCATCCCAATATTCTAAATTACCTTGATCATAAATCTCTTTATATTTTTCTAATAAATCTGGAAAATTTTCTTTAATAAAATTATAAACTTTTACTCTATTATTTGCTCTAACATTTAAATTTTCAAACATATAATAATCAACATAATCTTTTGTTTCTTCAATAATTTCTTCAATTTCACTAATATATGGAAAAATTGGTGATAAGAAAACAAATGTTTTTAGACCAGCTTCTTTGCATTCTTTAAGAGCCTTTATTCTAATTTGAGGAGAACTTGCAAAAGGTTCTAATTTTTTACTTAATGAATCCTGAAGAATTGCAAGTGAAAAACCTATAGTAATATCATCAAACTTTTGTAATATATCAATGTCTCTTGCTACTAATCCGTTTTTTGTTAAGATTTCAATTTTTGTTTTTTCATTAACTAATGCTTTTAGAATATTTCTTGTAATTTTATATTTAGATTCTATAGGATGATATGGATCAGTAACTGAACCAAATAAAATGGTTTTATCTTTTATTTTATTCAAATTACCTAAAACTGAAACAGCATTTATTTTTACATCAACAAAATCTCCCCATTTTTCATCTCCATGACCTGTAAACCTTTTCATGAAATCAGCATAACAATAAATACAAGCATGTAGACAACCAATATAAGGATTAATTACAAAATCAGCATCTGGAAGTTTGCTAGGAGTAATTATACTTTTTACTTCAACTTCTTTGATTTTTATTCTATTTTGCATGAGTTTTGAATTTTTTTATTAGTTATAAATGTTGGTGTTAAGATTTTCTAATTTCTATTTTTTCTAAACTCGGATCTGTTGAAAAAGATATATCTAGAAATTTTTTAAAAGGAATTCTTTGTCTTTCTAGAACATTTTTTTGATATAATGTTGGTGTTACTATTTCAACACTCTCACCTTTTTTGATTTCTTTTCTTCCCATCATTTTTCCTAAAGTTGAATTAACTAATCCACTCAAAGCTTTCTCATAATTACCTTTATTAAATTGATGTTCAAAAGATTCATATTCTTCTGGAAATATATTTTCTCTAATTGATGAAGGCCATTCTAATTCCTCTTGAGGAAAAATATTATCTCTTAAAGATTCTGTTGCTCTTGGCATAACAGGATAACCCATATTAATTTGATTTCTTAAGAAATTTGAAATAATTTCTAGATTTGGAACTTCACAATTACTTAAGTAACGATTAATTGCTTTGCTTCTGATATCCACTAATTGAATCATTGCTGATCTAAAATTCCTTCCATCCATTTCTCTTGTTATATTATCTAAAGCTCTTTGATCAAATGTAGTTAACCACTTATCTAAAGAAGTTAGTTCTCTTTCTTCAGAATAATCTAAAGCCGTAGCACTTTTTTGAATTGTTGAAATATATCTCTTTATACCATTTATTCCAATGGAAAAAAATTTATCATCATTCCAATCAAAATCTCTGTCTAGAGATTGATAATAAACAAGGAAGAATCTTACAGCATCAAATGAGGTTTCTTCTTGTAGACCTATTTCTATTTTCTCTTTTGTCAATTCTAAGAGATCATCTAAGTATACAACATTTCCTTTTGATTTAGACATTTTTTCTCCATCTCTAGTAATATGTGCAGTAACAATATATTCAGGGAAGAAAAATTCACTTGGAAGAACAGCTGCATGAGTGAAAAGAGAGAAGGGTAAATGAACACTAATATGTTCAAAGCCTGCAACACTAAGGTCAACAGGATAAACTTCTTCTATAGCTTGTCTTACTTCATTTACAATATTCAAATCAATACCAGAACTTGTAACGACATCTTCTGCTTGACCTTTTCCTAAAATTACGTAATCAAAAAAATTATCATTTAATTGCTCTGCATCAATCTTATTATTATTGACAAATTGAGAGATTACATAAAATTCCATGTAAATATTACTATCGGATAAAGCTTCAACTTTTTTTGATGAATCAAAAGGTGAAATTGCTCCTATTGTTCCTTCAGATTTTCTTTCAAAAGGTTTAGGAAGTCTAGATTTAATAATTCCTTCGAGATCCGATTTATACTTTGAAGGATAAACTTTCATTCCTTCTATTAAATCAATAGTTAATTGTTGCATTTCAGTATTGGCATAATCTATTGCTCTTTCACTTCTTTTTTTAGCAATAATTTTTACTCCATCATGTAATCTACATTCAAAATTTCCACCAGTAATTTCTCCTTCTTCGATTCTAACTTTATCCCAATTAACTTGTCCAACTGCAGAAACTTCTGATAAATCTTTATCAATATGTTTAATGTCATCACATTCTGGACAGTAAGGCCTTTCATATTCTGTTGTAATTATTAATCCAGTATCATCAAGTCTTCTTAATGTCCATTGAGTAAAAGCTTGATTTGCTGCTTGATTGGTACTAAAAAAAGAATCATAATTCATTGCTACACCTAATTTTTCTAATACTCCTTGATATTGTTTTTTGTATTCTTGAACTAAACAATCAACTTGTTCATCCATTGAAGGTAGATTAAGAACTTCGTCTCTTTTTGTTGAAGATATATTATATCTCTCCAGAATTTGATCTAATCCTTCAGATCCTTTTAATTTTGAAATTATTTTTATAATATCTTTACCAGTTGAGTGCATTCCAAATCCAAAAAAAGTTTTTTTACCTTCTCTTAATGCACTATATCTTAAAGTGGTATCAGTTAATACATGTCCTAAGCCATGTCCTAAATGCATTCTTCCAGAAGGAGTAGTATATGCAACATTTGCAGTGAAGTGAGTTTTGTTTATTGTCATTTTATATTTAAACGAATTTAGGGTTACTTTATAAATTTTATGATTAAATATATATTTGAAGGAGATCTAAATTTTGAAATATTCTTGTATATTGGTCGAAAACAGCAATATTAATAGATATTTTTATATATATGATAATAGATTATTTTTATGAAGGCACAATGGAATGTATATTATGTAAAATAAATGGTAATGAAATTAATTATAATGGTCAATTGAAAGAATTTGAATACTGGAATGTTATAGTTAATCGAAACCAGCACACTCTAGCTACATTAGTTTTTATTTTAAAAAGACATACTGTAAGATTCTCAAGCCTAACAGAAAAAGAATTAATTGAATTAAATGAAATACAAAAAAAAATAGAAAAAGCTATTGATACTTTATTTAAACCAAATCTTTATAATTATTTACAATGTGGAAATGAAGTTAATCATTTACATATACATTTAATTCCAAGGTATGAAAAACCAATTTCATATTCAGGTAAATTATTTGATGATGAAAATTATGGT
>JADHVA010000022.1 GCA_016784245.1 Nanobdellota archaeon | reverse complement strand
ATCTGCATTTCTAAAAATAGCATCTTCAATAATTTCTCCATTTCTAAATCTTTCTAAATGATAATACATAACATTCATTTTATTTTGAAACAATTCATTTTCTGATTCAATTAAATCTTTACTATCTGCTTCTTTACCATCTAATAATTCTTCACAAGTAGTTTCTGGCCATAATATTTCAGCCCAATCTTCACTATCTCAAGTATCCCAAGTATCTACTGTTTCTTGAGTATCATTTAATCTTGGATCTGCACAAGCATTTAAAATTCCAACTAATCCTAGCATTGTTTTCAATTTCATGTTCAAAAAAATATAACTTTTCTTTAAAAAAACTTCCTTTTTAACAAAAACCTTATAAAACTCTTTTACTTACAAAAGAAATATGATAGATCTCTCTTTAGCTACTGCAATTACAACAATAAAACCTTTATCTATATTTGTAGCAGCTATGGTTATTTATGCAATTTTCATTTTCAAGTTTTATAGATTAATTGCAACAAGAGATATTTTTGATTTAAATTTACAACAATATTCTTCAAGATCAAGTTGGGCTTGGTTACAAAAATTACTTTCTATATTTTTATACATTTTAGAATATTTGATTTTATTTCCAGTTTTAGTAACGATTTGGTTTGGAGTATTTTCATTACTTTTAATATTCCTTTCAAAACAAGATGTATCTTTAATCTTATTAGTAGCAATTGCTATTGTAAGTTCCATTAGAGTAACTTCATATTACAATGAAGATTTATCAAAGGATTTAGCAAAAATGCTACCTTTTGCTCTTTTAGGTGTTTTCCTAATTGACATATCATTTTTCACTTTTGACACCATTCCAGCAACATTATTATCTATTCCTAGTTTCTTTGATGTTATAGTATACTACTTAATTTTCACGATTTTAGTTGAATTCGTTTTAAGGATAATTGCCTTTATTTTTGGCCTTCAAAATAATAAAGAATAATTAAACTTTTAGTTGAAAATTGCTCCTACAAAAGCTTTTTAAAGAGGAATTCTTGCTTTAGTATTAGTATGGGGAACAAATTTTTTTCAGAAACAATTAATGCTGTAAACGAAAAGAAAATCTGGGCAATGACTTATGCCAAGAGAAAAAAATAATCTTTTTTTCAATCTTTTCTTCTAATTAGGAAAGGCAGTAGTATGGAACTTTTCTCAACAACTTCATTTGTATAAGATAAACTTATTGCAACAACAACAACAATTGCAATCACTGATACAAAAAGTATTCCTGCACTAAAAATTATTTTTTTATTTCCTAATATTTTTTGAAAACCTTTTTGTTCTTCAACTTTAGGTTTAGAACTTTCTTGATTTTGAATTGGAGCTTTTTGATTAGCAACACCTTGACTTTGTATTGGAACTCTATGAGGCATTCCTTGCGGAACTTGCACTCTTGGAGCCATCGGTCTAGAAATTATTTTCTTTCTAGCAAATAAAGGTCCTCTTTTTGAGGTAAACACTTTCATAAAAAAAATAAGGGGAAAAGGATTATTTAACCTTTTCGATTTTATTTACAATCTCTTCAACAATTTCTTGTATAGGTTTCTCTCCATTTACTTGTGTATAGATTCCCATTTCTTTGTAATAGTCTACTAAAGGAGATGTTTGTTCTTCATAAACTTTTAACCTATTTCTAATTGTTTCTATATTATCATCTGGTCTTTGATACAATTCACTTGCACATCCATCACAGATATTATCTTCTTTTGGTGGCACATCTAATCCATAAATTGCTCCACAAGTTTTACACATTTTTCTTTTCACAGTTCTTTTTTCAATTATTTCATCAGAACAAAAAACATCAACAACAATATTCATAGTTTGAATTTCATTTAATTTTTGTGCTTGTACAATAGTTCTTGGAAACCCATCAAGAATAAATTCATCTTCAGGTAATCCTTTAGCTAATAATCTAATAATTAATTCATCTGGAACTAACAATCCTTTTGCCATAAACTCTTTTGCTTCTTTACCTAAATCACTTTCATTTTTCACTTCTTTTCTTAATAAATCTCCAGTAGAAATATGTTTTAGATTTAATCTTTTTGACAATAATTTAGCTTGCGTCCCTTTTCCTGACATTGGTTTTCCTAATAGTACGATTTTCATAATCATAAACTCTCTTCATATATATAAAAAAGTTTCTATGTTCTTGAATATAAGATCTTATAAATTCATTTGCTAATAATTCCTATGGTGAATAAAAATAGATAATGGTGCAGGTATTCTTGAGGATGTATTGATCGCAGCTTTTCTAGGTGGGATGGCTGGTGATAAAACTGGTAAACTAATTCAAAGAGTTAATAATCGAAGATATAGTGGTTTTGGAGTCCAAGTATTTCAACCTAATAATTCTTTAAGAAAAGGAATAGAATCTGATGTTTTATGTGCAAGAGGTGTCGTAACTGACATTCCATTAAATCCTTTTGATCCAGAAGATCCTTTAAGTATTTTAAATAGAATAAAATCCGGTGTATCCTATGTTGTTCTTCCTGAATATCATATGATCAAAGGCAATCTTGCAACAGGAAATACTGCAATTGTTTTAGTAAGAAAAATTGTTGCTTCTGGAAGAAGAGTTATTCTTGATGGTTTAAAATTGGATTATGGGGGTAAACCTTTTAAAAATATTCTTGAACTAATTGCAGAAGGTGTACACATTGAATCTTGTTATGGTGTTTGTACTCATAAAGAATTCAAAGGTGATGAGCTTGTAGGTTGTTCTTTACCTGGAACTCACAGTCAACTTTATATTGATGAGGTTATTGTTCCTTATACTGGTCCTGAACTTAGATCTGGAGATGTAACAAAGGGAAAAGTTTCATATCGGCCAAAATGTATTCGTCATTTCATTTATCCAGAAAATGCAGAAGGTTATGAAGATCAAGGAATTTTAATAAATGTAAGGAGAAGATCAATATGAAGGTAGCACTAATAGGAGCACATGGAACATTCAAAACAACTTTAATTTATTTTTTAGCAGGAGTTCTAAAAGCAAAAGGCAAAAGTGTTGGAATAATTAGAGAGGTTGTAAGATCTTGTCCTTATTTTAGACGAGGCCATGGAAATATTCTTGCACAGAACTGGATTTTGTTAACCCAATCACAATTAGAAAGAGAATACCAAGATAAATTTGATTTTGTTATTTGTGATAGAAGTCTTATTGACAATTTTATTTATGCTAGAGAAGCTTATCTAAATGAAGATCAAGAATTACCTCAATGGATTGAACCTTTTGTAATGCATCATGCACAAACTTATAATTTTTTATTCAAAACTCCTGTTTCTGAACATGGTTTAATTGAAGATCAAATCAGATCAACTGACAAACAATGGCAATTAGATATTGATAGCCAAATAAAAAAATATTTGAAAGAAAAAGAAATCAAGTATGTTGAGTTACCTAAATCTGAAGCTGAAAGATTTGATGAAATCTTAGATTATGCTACTAGACAAGCAAAATTCATGGCAAATAAAATTATTGATATGGATGTGCAGACTAAGATCATTTAATTTTTTATTGTTATTTTTGAATAACCTGTAGACCTATAATTTCCATCTTTTCTTTCATAAGTACTTTCTATTGTTCTTGTTTCTCCAGGTTTCAATGGTTCTTCTTGAATCTTTCTAGCAGCTTCTCTCAATAATCTATTACCTAAATTAGAATTCTCTCTAATTTGTTCTATTATTCCTTTCTTAACCATACAAAAAACAAACAAACAATAACTTATATCTCTTTCTATTAGTTAAGTTTATAAAAAGCTCTTTAATTCTTTACATAATGCAAAAAGCAATAGCTCTATTGAGTGGAGGAATCGATTCCTCCGTAGCAATTTATAGGATGCAAAAAGACTTTGACATAGTCGCTGTTCACTTTCATCAATTACCTTTAACTGGTGAGCATGAAATTGAAAAGGTTAAACAATTAGCTAAAAAATTAAATGTCAAAAAGCTTTATTTAATTCCTTTTGTTGATGTTTTCAAAGCTTTAGTAGAAAAATGTAATCCTAGGGATTATTTTATTCTTTCAAAAATTGCAATGTTTAAAGCAGCAGAATTTATTGCAGAAAAAGAAAAATCAGAGTTTTTAATCACAGGAGAAAATCTTGCACAAGTATCTTCACAAACATTAACAAATTTAAAATCTATTGAATCTCAACTTAAATTAAAAATATTAAGACCTTTATTAACTTTTGATAAACAAGAAATAATTAACATTGCAAGAGATATAGAAACTTATGAAATTTCCAAAGGTCCAGAGATTTGTTCCCTACTAGGTCCAAGTAATCCTTCAACAAAAACTTCTATTTTTAAAATTGAACTCGAACTTCAAAAATTAGACTTAAATAAAATAATTCCAGAAAAAATAAAAGAAGCTAGTATCCTCTAATATCCACTTCTTCAAAATATTCTGAACAAATCTCTTTAAAATTTTCCATTTCTTCTTTAGAATAAATTACTTCTTTTTTCAAATCTTCATTAATAATTAAATTTCTTTTATCAAATTGTTGCAAAACATATTTTTTACTTCCTTTCAACCAAACACAAATTTTCTTAATATCTTCTTCAGTAGTTAATGATCTAACTAATGTTGTTCTAAACTCATAATCCTTACCAGAATTTCTTATCAACTCTACACTTTTTTTAATTTTTTCAAGATCTACTTTCACACCACAATTTCTGTCATAGCTTTCTAATGAACTTTTAATATCCATTGCAATATAATCTACATAAGGAATGATCTCTTCTAAAACTTCAGGTCTTGTTCCATTACTATCAAGCTTCACTAAAAAACCTTTATCTTTTACTTTTTTTACAAAATTAATAAGTCCTTCACTTAATGTTGGCTCTCCACCAGTGATTGTAATAGCATCTAATTTACCTATTCTATCGTCTAAAAAATTTAAAATTAATTCTTCTCCAATATCTTCACCTTTTTCAGAAAACAAACTTAATTCTGGATTATGACAAAATGGACATCTAAAATTACATTTTGGAAGAAAAAGAACAGCCGAAATTTGGCCGGGGTAATCTATTATAGAACTTCTTAATATTCCTTTAAAGTTCAACATTTTTTACAACTTCCAAAATCTCTTCTTTAGAGACTTTCTCTTTATTGAAAGCCTCCAAAGTTCTTCCGTACTTACTTTCTAAACTTGCTTTTACACAAAAAGTTTTCCTGTCAAAAAACTCAGCCTTTTTTCCTTTATTCCATTGTGTTACAGGTCTATGATAACCTACAACTCTACTATATACTTCACATTGTTTACCACATTTACTCATTCCGCTCACCTCCTTTTGTGCTGACTACAGCTTCATATGGGCACTCATGATGTTCTCCTGCAATGTATCCATGTTCTGGACAAATACTAAAAGTTGGAGTTATTGTATAGTATGGTATTCTATATGTATGAGCAATTCTCTTTACTAATTTCTTACATGCTTCAATACTATCAATTTTTTCTCCAATAAAGCAGTGGAACACAGTTCCTCCTGTATATTTACATTGCAATTCTTCTTGGCTATCTAAAGCTTCAAAAATATCATCTGTTGAATTTACTGGTAGTTGTGAACTGTTTGTATAATACGGTTCTTCTGTTCCAGCTGTAATTATATTTGGATATTTCATCTTATCAATTCTTGCCAATCTGTAACTAGTTCCTTCTCCAGGTGTTGCTTCTAAGTTATAGATATGTCCTGAATCTTCTTGATATTGTTGTAATCTTGATCTCATAAAATCTAAGATTTCAATTGCAAAATCTCTTCCTTCATCGTCAAGCATATCTTTCTTCAAGAAATTTAAACAACATTCATTCATTCCAATTAATCCTATTGTTGAAAAATGGTGATCTAAATTTTCTAGATATCTTTTTGTAAAAGGCAACAACCCATATTCCATATATCTTGTAACAACTTTTCTTTTAATTTCTAAAGAATTCTGTGCCATATCCATTAAAATTTTTAATCTTCTAAAAAATTCTTCTCTATCTTTACTAACAAATCCTAACCTTGGTAGATTTATTGTAGCAACTCCAATTGAACCAGTATTTTCTCCGGAACCAAATAATCCTCCAGTTTTATTTCTAAGTTCTCTTACATCAAGTTGTAATCTACAACACATACTTCTAACATCTGTTGGTTTTAATTCACTATTAACAAAGTTTTGGAAATAAGGAATTCCATATTTTGAAGTCATCTCAAATAACATATTTGCATTATCACTGTCCCAATCAAAATCCTTTGTAATGTTATATGTTGGTATAGGGAAAGTAAAGATTCTTCCATCAGCATCTCCTTCCATCATACATTCCATGAAAGCTTTATTGATCATATTCATTTCTTTTTGATAATCTTTATACTTTGTTTCTTGTCTCTTACCACCAATGATTACTTTTTCTTCTGCTAAATCTTCTGGTACTGTCCAATCAAAAGTAAAATTTATGAAAGGTGTTTGTGTTCCCCATCTACTCGGTGTAGCAATATTAAATAGTAATCTTTGCATTTGTTGTTTTACTTCTTTGTAAGTCATATTATCAACTCTTACATAAGGAGCAAGATAAGTATCAACAGATGACAAAGCTTGAGCACCTGCCCATTCATTCTGCATAGTTCCTAAGAAATTAACCATTTGTCCAATAACAGTATCAAAATGTTTTGGTTGTTTTGTTTGCAATTTACCATAAACTCCACCAAAACCTTCTTCTAACAATTGTCTTAATGACCAACCTGCACAATATCCTGAGAACATACTTAGGTCGTGTAAATGAAAATCTCCATTTGAATGTGCATTTTTAATTTCTGCAGGATAAATATTATTCAACCAATAATTAGCAGTAATCTTTCCAGATATATATAAAATTAAACCACCAAGAGAAAAACCGACATTACTATTTTCATTAACTCTCCAATCAATTTGATCAAGGTACTCTTTCATTGTACCTTCAACATCTAATAGAACTTTTTTACTCTCTCTTTCTCTCCTTCTATTTTCTCTATAAATAATAAAAGACTTTGCTGCTTCATGTTCTTGATCTTTAATTAGAATTTCTTCAATTGAATCTTGAATTTCTTCTACCGAAGGAATTTGATAAGGATTTTTTTCTTCAACAATTCTAGCTACTTTTTGTGCTTGTTCTTGTGCTTTATCTTTACTTCCTATTCCAGTTGCTTTCATTGCACTGAATATTGCTTCTGCTATTCTCTCTTTATTGAAAAGAATAATACTTCCATCTCTTTTTTTTACATGTGTTACCATTTTTTACTCCCCTAAATTATTTTTTGTATTTCTGCTTCAAGTTCTTGTATATCACTAATATCTTTGTGTATTGATGCATACCTAATATATGCAATTTTATCAGTTTTTTTCAATAAACTCAAAACCCATTTCCCCAAAATCTTACTTTCAATTTCATTTGCTTTGTAATTTCTAACTTTTCTTTGCAATCCATCAACCATATTATCAATTGCTTCCATTGTCACTGGTCTTTTTTCAAAAGATCGAACAAATCCTTCTTTTATTTTTTCTCTACAAAAAGGTTCTTTTCTACCATCTCTTTTTAAAACATAAACAGGAAATTCTTCTATTCTTTCATATGTTGTAAACCTTTTATTACATCCCAAACACTCTCTTCTCCTTCTTATTGATTTGTTTTCTTCAGTATTCCTTTTATCTAATACTTTCAAATCTGGGCTTGCACAGTATGGACATTTCATTTTTTAGTAACAACAAGATATAGTATATCTCCTCTCTTTGTTCTACTAGATGTCGTGTTGGAGGCTTTATAAAGATTTTTGTATTTTAGAATATAATTTGCATGTAATTCCAAAGAAGTAACTAAAAAGATTAAAAATTTTAATAAGCCCCAGCCGTGATTTGAACACGGGATCTCTTGCTTACCAAGCAACTTAGCGAATTTCTTCTGTGCTATACCAGGCTAAGCCACTGGGGCATAGACACAAAGATTCTTGTTTTCTTTATAAAATTTACCTAAATCTTTTTATACAATAAATCCTCAAAAATAGGTATGGAACCAATAGATAACATAAAAGAGGACATAGCACAACTACAAAGTTCTTGTGATGAGTTAATACAAGCAATTAATTCTTCCAATCAAGCAGAAGCAGCAAACAAACTAAAAACATTAAAAAATAAATTAAACAAAATCAGTCTTTCTTTAGACGAAGAATTTTCTTGGTTGATACCTCAAAAACCTGAACAGTAATTTCTTCTTTCAAATTTTCTTCTTTTACTTTGTAATCTAAAAGAACAACATCTAAACCTACAGCATTTTCTTTTGAATGTTTGAAATCACCTTTGTACACACCTTGTTTTACAAAAGCCATAGAAACTTCATCTCCTACTTTAATTTCTATATCATCAATTGCTAATGCACCTTCTCCTGGTTCTTCACCATTTACAAAAACAAGTATACCTGAGAAATTTGAACTATCAACCTCTTTTATATCATACAATATCAATCCCTTTTCAAGTTCATTTGTATCAGTATTTCTGAATTTCTCTAAAACATATATAGGCTCTAAACCTTTTCGTTTTAGGATTCCATCAATAACTGACATTACTGTATTTCCTTTTATTTTCATTGTTTTCATTTGCATAAAAAGAAAATTAACTCTTTTTAAGAGTTTTGAATTGTTCTATGTACATTTGTTCTAGATATTCCTACTTCATATGATATTTGTCTAATACTTAATCCTTTTTCTCTAAGCTCCATTATTTTATCAGTATCAATAATAGGTCTTAAAGTATTTTTCAGAATACAGCAACATTTTTCTAATTCTATAATCTTTTCTTTATTTAATCTAAACCCTACATTTGCTTTAAAATTAATAATATTTTTTTTGTTTCTATTTATTGGAAAATATAAATCCCATGTTTTTGCATTTTTATTACTTCTTATTTTTTTAATTTCTCCACATTCAATAGAAAATTGTTGTAATAATGATTTTATTTCATTCATAAATATTTTATGTTCTTTAAGTAATTCTTCACATTTAGCCATTTTAAACTGAGGTCTTACAGAAGGATTCTTTTTTTCAATTTTTATTGTTGTAAGTTCATCTTCTAATATTCCTTGTAAGTATAATTTTGAATATTCTTTATTATTTAATATCCAAGAAGGGACTTGAAATTTCGTTTCAACTTTTTTTCCTTTTGGTGCACCAGCTACATAAATTAATCTTGTCAAAAGAGCATCATTAACTCGTAGGAAATATACTTGCCCCAAAGCTTCTTTTAGATTAATCTCAAATCTTGATTTTTCAATATTAAAGATATTAATCATTAAATGCTTTAATTTTATTAAATCTTTTTTATTTTTATTGCAAAATCCCAGAAAACCAAAATTTTTTGAAACATGTCCATCTCCTGTAGCTTTGCCAACTAAATATGCTAATTCATAATAAAATATTTTTGATTTGAACCATTTCCTATTATTTATTCTTTTTTCAATATTTTTTGGAATAATTTTATAGGTTTTTTTGATATGATTAATATTTGGTTTCATATATTATTCTTGATTTTTATCTTTAAATGAGTATCTTACATATTATTGAAAAGTTTTCAAGTAAAGTTGAAAGGTTTTCAATAAAGAACAGAATTTTTGAAAAAAATAAATAATGCGAGGGAAGGGATTTGAACCTTTTCGAAAACTTGGATAATTCCAAGCTTTTCTCGAACTCACTAAGAGACAGGATATCTTAAAGATTTAGATTACATCCATATGTAATCTGTCTCATAGGAGATATTCTTAAGTCCTGCGCATTTGACCGCTTTGCTACCCCCGCATATAACTTTAGAATTTATTTATCTTATTTAAAAAACTTTCCATTAACTCATTTCAATAAAGGGTATTAAACAAAGGATCAATTTTTGTAGGGTAACTTGTAGAATTTAAAGAATTTTGAGAAGAACAATAATCTTGAACAGTTTCAAAAAGTGAACCAACCATACCAAAATATAAAGGCCTAACTACTTCTGAAAAATCAGCTGGACTTTGCAATAATCTGGTGATAACTTCTAAAGATTTCTCTACTGCAATTTTAGCACTTGGATCTTCTGGCTTATCATATGAGTGCATACTAAAAATATCATGTTGTTGATAAAAAGTTTCAAGAGCTTCTGCAAGTTCTGTACCTAACTTTGCATCAAGTCTTAAACAAATAGGCTTTTGTTTTGTTTCAAAATTTTTCCATTTTCTTCTTTGATATTCAAGCATTATATCTTCATGAGATGTATTTTTAGGTAAACCTAATTTTGTAGCTAATTTTTGACTATATTCAGTTATCATATAATTATTTTTTAAACTTATCATATATAAAATTAACTCAAAAAGAAATAATCCGTTCAAGCCAAGGGGAGGTTGACTTGAACTGGCATAAGTATAAGGGAGGGTGTTGCATCCTCTTTTTTCACCTTAGAGAATATTAGTCCAATTTCATTTATAAAAGAACAGAACACTTTATACATATAGGCTTTCCATAAAGCTTATAAGTAATTAGTTTT
>JADHVA010000021.1 GCA_016784245.1 Nanobdellota archaeon | reverse complement strand
ACAAAGTTGAAATCATTGAAGAACTTCCTACTTACGATTTAATGGAAATAGAATCTGAAGAATTATAAAAAAACAAAAAATTAATATAAAAAACTCACTCTTATATTCTAAAATGGCAAAAAAAATTAAAAAAAAGAAATCAGAAAAATGTAATTGGAAAGGAAATTGTACAACAGGTGATATGGTATATGGTCTAGGTTTTGTAGGTGCAGTAATTTATAATATTACAAGGGCTACAGGATTTTGGTCAGGAATATTAGGAGTTTTAAAAGCAATTATCTGGCCTGTTTTTGTTGTGTATCAATTAATGAAGTTTTTAGGTATGTAAATTAGAGATTATAACCATGATCTCTTCTTAACATTTCTAAAATTTCTTTAGTTCTACAAACTAACTAACCAACAAAATCTTTCAAATCTCTATTCTGATACCAAGATTTTTCAGCTTTAGGTTCTTTAAACCCTAACATTTTTTTCATATTTGAAGTAATATAAGAACTATGCCTCTTCCCTGAATAACTCAAATACAAAGCTTCTTTTGCTCTACTCAATGCAACATAAAACAATCTTCTTTCCTCATCTTCCTTATCATATTCATCAACTTTAATCATATCTACAACAGGATGTTCCGTAGCTTTACAAGGAAAATTCATACTTGTACAACCTACAACAAAAACAATATTTGCTTCCAAACCTTTAATTGCATGAACTGTTGCTAAAGTAACTTCTCCTTTAGAAGCATCAATAACTTTTTTCATATCATCTCCTTTCAAAATATGCGGAATCCCTCTTTGCAACATTAAATAAGACAAATCCTTCAACTGTTTATTTGTTCTAGCCAAAACAAAAATTTCTTCTTTTGGAACAGATGCTGCTAAAATACTTTGTATAACAAACTCAAATTCAACATCATCACTTTTAAAATTCAACAATTTAATTTTATTTTCTCTCTCTACAGCAGATTCTAAATCAGGCAAATTCATCACTCTAATTGTTTCATTAGACAAATCTACAATTCCTTTACTAGATCTGTAATTATTTCTCAAATTAATAATTTCAGCTTCAGGATATTTTTCTTTAAAATCCATAATATAACTTATATTAGATCCTCTCCATCCAAAAATTGCTTGTCTTGGATCACCAACACAAAACAAATGATCTCTACAAACCAAATCAATAAACTTAATTTGTAAATCATTCACATCTTGATACTCATCAACTAAAACATAATCAAACTCAGGAATTTTATCTTTATGCTTTTCAAAAAAGTCAATAGTGTCAACAATTTGATCCATATGATTTCTAAAACCAATGCTCCTCATTTTCTCGTCAATAAACTTACAAATACCATACATCATTTTTGCACTCATTACATCTTTTGCATCAACAGAAAAATCATACATCTCTCTCCCTTTACTTTTAAAATAATCTACAATAAAATAACAATCATTTAAAAAAATCCTATACAATTCCTCATCACTTTTACTTCTCAACTGTTGAGTTTTAAAGTATGCTTCAATCGCACCTCTTGGACTTAAACTCAAACTTTCCAAAGCCGCATTCAAGATTTTAATTTTATCAGAATATGTCATCATCCTAACTTCTTTTCCATAAATCAAATTATTATATTTTCTCAAAATTTTCTCAGAAAAGGAATTAAAAGTTTCCACATTAACATTACTATATCCTAAGGCCGACAACCTATCTTGCATTTCTATCCTAGCTTTCCTTGTAAAAGTAATAGCTAAAACTTTTTTTGGATCAACATCTCTAAACTTCAAAAGGAATTCAATTCTTTTTGTCAACACTGTAGTTTTCCCTGTACCTGCACCTGCAATACATAAGATTACTTTCTTTTGTGAAACAATTGCTTTCTTTTGTTCATCATTAAAAATATTCAAAAAAAAATCAAAATTATTAAACATCAATTTATCTTCTTCACTAAATATAGTTTCTTCATATGTTTTTTTCTCTTTCCTATAAAATCCAGGATTCTTTAATTCCTCTTTTCCTCTTATTGTCAAACATAGAACTTTCCAATATCTATCATTTTTATGTACAATAAAACCATCTCTTTCCAAAGTATCAATAACTTCTAAAATTTCTTCATTAGAATATGAAAGCACACCAAAACTTATCAACCTATTTAATTTACTTTTTTTAACAGTTTTATTTTCATCATTTCCTTGTAAAACATCTATCAAAAGCTTCTTACCTACAGAAAAAGGAATTTCATCTAGTGCTTTTAGAACACAAATAAAGGGCTCCTCTTTTTTTCTAGCCAACAAATCCTCTGACCACTTAATACTTCCGTCCTCATTAAATTCAACCAATATAGTATATCCATTTCCTCACCATTTAAAAAGATTAATAGAATAAAAACTAAATATCAATACCAATAAGCATTCTAATAATATATCCTATACAAAAACTCACTAAAGCAACTCCCATACTAATAAAAAACATTTCCAAAAATCTTCTTCTGAAACTCAATTTCTTTGCTATAGAGATATAGAAAGTAAACAATAAAATCACAATTGTCGCATTTATCAAAGTCCAAACTAAACTTCCAAATACATTACTCAAAACAAAAAATGGAAATATCAAAAATATAACTGTAATCAAATAAGCCCCACCAGTATAAAAAGCTCCAACTAAAGGATTTTTTGCACCTTCATCAGTTTTCACAGAAAGATATTCAGAAGCTGCCATTGACAAAGAAGCTGCAATTCCAGTAACTAAACCTGCAATAGCAATTATTTCTGCATTTCTAAAAGCAAAAGTAAAACCTGCTAAAGCACCTGTTAATTCAACTAAAGCATCATTTAATCCTAAAACTACAGATCCTGCATACATTAACTTTTCTTCTTTAATCAAATCTATTAGTTTACTTTCATGTTCAACTTCATCTTTAATAATCAAATCTATTCCAGGAAGTTTATTTTTAAATTCCTTATATATATCCTGTGCAAAAATTTCACCGCTTTCCATTAATCTCAAACCAAAAACAACTCCAAAAACATTTGCTAATAATATATACCAAAAAACCTTTAATCTATTGGGCTTCAAATCAACTTTTGTAAATTTCTTAAAAAAATTATAATGTTTCATTTCATCTTTAGCAATTCTCTTAAAAATAGAACTATTTTTTTTATGTTTCACTAACTTTGCTAATTTCAAATAAACATAATATTCATTAATTTCAATCTGTTGAGCTCTAAGAATCTTCTTTTTCAAATCATCCTCTATTTTTACCACATCTTAATACTATAGAACTAAACTTATAAAACTTACTCTCAAGTCTGGACACTGGACATGCCTTCGCGCGGCACTTAAATAAGAAACTAACATCAAAATATCAAGGAGATAAAAAAAATGGAAGCAAACGAATTAGAACAATTTCTACACCAAGCTGTAGAACTAGCATTTTGGGATGAAGAAAAAGAAGAGCACATTATATACGAAGGTAGGATTATTGATATTGATAGACATAGCAGAAGCGCGATTATAAAAAGAACTGAAGGATTCTCACTTCTTGACATAAAAGAAATTGACAGAATTTTTCAAATTGAAAAGAAAATTACAAACCCATACTATAAATGCGAAAATTAAATAGAGGAATACTTATAAATTCCAATAATTTCTTTTTTTCTTATGAAAACCAACAACTGTGGAGAAATAAATAAAGACAATGTCAGCAATGAAATTACACTTTGTGGCTGGGTTGACACTATAAGAGTTTCTGGAAAAATATCATTCATTGTACTAAGAGATCGAACTGGGATAGTTCAGATTTTTGTGAACAAGGATTTAACTGAAAAAGCTAAGGATCTAAAAAAGGAAGCTGTTATTCAAATCAAAGGAATTGTTAATGCAAGACCTGAAAATCAAGTTAAAAAAGATTTACCAACTGGTGAAATAGAAATTGAAGCAAAAGAATTAAACATTCTAAACAATTCAGAAGCTCCATTACCAATTGAAATGTCTGAAGATACTACAACTAACATTGACAAAAGATTAGATTACAGATTTTTAGACTTAAGAAGAGAAAAAGTAAAAAATATTTTTGTAATCAGATCAAAAATTTATAGTTCAACTGTTAATTTCTTTGAGAATGAAGGATTTATTGCAGTTCAATCACCAAAATTAACTGCTTCAGGTGTAGAATCAGGTGCTGAAGAATTTAAAATCCCATATTTTGAAAAAACAGCAGCTTTAGCTCAATCTCCTCAAGTTTACAAACAAATGTTTGTTGCTTCTGGTTTAGAAAGAGTTTACGACATTGGTACTGTTTTCAGAGCTGAAAAATCTCACACTACAAGACACTTAACTGAATTCACAGGTATTGATTTTGAGATGGGTTTTACAAAAGATGAAACTGAGATTATGGATATGGTTGAAAAATTTTTAAAACATGTTCTTACAAACATAAAAGAAAACTCCAAGAGAGAACTTGAAACATTAAATGTTCAAGTAAATATTCCTGATAAAATTCCAAGAATTTCTATGATTGAGGTTAGAGAAATTCTAAAAACTAAAGGTAAAGATATTCCTGAGGATGAAGATTTAGATCCAGAAGGTGAAAAAATGTTCTCAGAATATGTAAAAGAAAAGCATGATTGTGATTTTGTTTTCTTAACAGATTTCCCTTGGACAAAAAGACCTTTCTATCACATGAGACCTGAAGATAAAAAATTAACAAAGTCTTTTGACTTATTATACAAAGGTGTAGAAATTGCAACTGGTGCTCAGAGAGAACACAGATTAGAAGTTCTTGAAGCACAATGTAAAGAAAAAGGTCTTGATCTAAACAAATTAGATTTCTACAAAAACATTTTCAGATTTGGATGTCCTCCTCATGGTGGAGTTGGTCTTGGTTTAGACAGAATTACTTCCAGAATGTTAGATTTAGAGAATGTTAGAGAAGCAATCTTATTACCAAGAGATCCAGAAAGGTTAACACCTTAAATTTTTTTCCAATTTTTTAAAAATTCTTCTTTAAATTTTTGAAATTTATTTTCTTTAATACTTTCTCTAATTTTCCTCATAAACTCTTGCATAAAATAAATATTATGTATAGTCAAATATCTTTTTCCAACAGCATCATCTTTTTTTAACAAATATCTAAGATATCCTCTAGAATAATTCTTACAAACAAAACATCCACAATCTACATCGATAGGAGTTTTATCAAATTTATGTTTCACTTGTCCTAAATCTAATCTTCCCTTAAATGTAAACATCATTCCATGTCTACCATTTTTCTGAGGATAAATAGAATCAAAAACATCAACTCCTCTTTCAACACATTCTAAAATTTGTTCGGGCTTCCCAATACCCATTAAATATCTAGGTTTATTTTTATTCAAATGTGGTACAGAAATTTTAATCATATTATACATTTCTTCATTTGTTTCTCCAATTCCTAAACCACCAATAGCATTCCCATCAAAATCTATTTCATTAATTGCTTTAGCACTATCAACTCTCAAATCTTCAAAAGTTCCACCTTGTGTAATTCCAAAAAGTAAATGACTTGTTTTATGTAAATCCTTACATTGCTTACTCCATTTATGTGATTTCACTAAAGCTTCTTCATAATCTTTCTTTTCTTTACCATAGGGCAAAACACAATCTAGTGCCATAATTACATCAGCATCTATTTTTTCTCCAATTTCCATTGTTTTAGAAGCTCTCATAAAAACATCTTTACCATGTGGATTCTTGAACAAAATTCCATTGTTTGTAGTTTCTTCTAACAAATTATCTCTCAACATTTGAAATCCACCACAATCTGTAAAAATAAATTTATTATAATTCATAAAATTATGAACTCCTCCAAACTTTTCAAAAGTTTCCAAACCTGGATTCAAAGATAAAAGAAAAGCATTACAAATAATTGCATCTGTTTTACTTAGATTATAATCATCAGAAGCAACAAATCTACCAACTGCCCTTGTAGCAACAGGCATAAAAAAAGGAGTTTCAACTTTTCTTCCTTCTCTTTCTAAAACACCAGTTCTTGCATTCCCATCTTCATTTATCAAATTAAACATACTACAAAGAGAAAAAAGTCTATTTAAAAAACTTTTCAATTATATATATTTCAAAATTTCTCTTGGATCTTCAACTCTAGTCACTTTACGAGGTAAACCAGCAATATTTCTATTCCAAGGCCTCTTTAATAAAAATCCTTTTTGTAAATGAGGCAAACAAGATTCCAAATTTTCATAACAATCTTCAATTAAAACATCAACACCTAAAGTTTTACAAATATCTTTCTTACTACCTCTTCCATTATCTATAAAAGGCAAATCTGTAAAATATACTTCAGAAATTAATCCTGGAATCAATCTTTCAATTTGTTCTAAAGTATCATCTATTCTAATAACAGGTCTTGAAGTAATAACAATTAATTCATGTCCTTTATCTTTTAAACTTTGATACAAATCTTCAGAACCTTCAATTGCGGTAATTTTATTCATCATACCTGTATCATAAAATTCATTAAATGTCTTATGCATCATTTCCCTACCCATTCCAAAAAGATTATACATCTCATAATAAGAATTCAAATCCTCATACTTAACAGAAGTTCCATTCAACTCATTAAAAAATTCTACAAATGGTCTAAAACATTCAACTCCTACATCATCCCAATCTGTTGCTATTAACATTTACAAATACATCCCTATATCATTCCAACCTTTAACTCTAGTAACTCCAGGAGGCAATTTACTTGATTGATTAGATCTTCCAATTCTTTGCCAAGGTCTATTCCAAGGTGCATCAAATAGATATACACACTTCTGTACAGCATATTCACAAAGTAAAGAATTTTCAAATTGGTCTTCAAGTAATACATCAACATTTAATTCTATACAATGTTGAAATTTAGATTTTCCTCCAATTCTTGGATCTCTTGATGCAAAATAAATTTCATCAAAAATAGCCTCAAAATGTTTCTCAACCCATTCACGAGATAAACTTTCAAGTTCTTCTCTTCTTGAAGTAATAATTACTAATTCATGTTTCTTATTTTTTAATTCTCTTAAACCTTTTTTAGAACCAGGTATTACATCTCTATCTCTAAAGAAAACAGAACTTTCATAAGCAACAATTCTTCTAGAAACTTCTTCATGAGTGACATTTATTCCTATATTTTCTAAAACAGTTTTATAACTAAAATGTCTAAAATGCTCTCTTCTCAAATTAGTACCAAAATTCGCATTATGAAATAAAAGAAATCCTCGATTATAAGGAAAAATTACATCATCCATATCTACTCCAATCAACATACCAAAAAAATAATTAAGAATGCCTTTATATATTTTACCAAAATACAGAAAGCTTTAAATCATCTAAAAACTAGTCTAAAAAGATGGAAAAATTAAACTGGGATATTTCTCATGTTATCAAAGATGAAAAAGAATTTAAAAAAATACTAAATGATCTAAAAAAATCATTTTCAAGATTCGATTTTTACAAAAATAAACTCTCTCCAAAGATGTCAAGTAAAGAATTTATAGAATTAATTCAATTTGAAGAAGAATTAGGAAAAAAACTATCCAGATTAAGTACATATCTTTCACTAAAATCATCATTAGATACAAAATCTCAAGAAGTTATGAAATTAGAACCTTTACTTGAAGATCTTCAAATTAAAATCTCAGATAAAGAAAGACCAATATCACATTGGATTCAAGGTTTAAGTGAAAAAAATAAACTAGATGATAAAAATGCTAAAAGACTTTTTTCTTCATTACCTCAACATGAATATAATCTAAATTATTCCAGAGAAAAAGCAAAACATACACTTTCTGAAGAAATTGAAAGCATTATTCACAAAAAAGATATGTTTGGAATAGGAGTTATTCCAGAGTTATATGAAAAAATTATAACAAATTTCACTTTTAAATTTCAAAATAAAAAAATTGATAATGTTGATGAAATTAAAAAATATTGGTTTTCTACAAATAAAAATGAAAGAAAAGAGTCATATCTTTCTTTCTTAAATACATACAAAGAACACAAAGAAACAATTTTCACAATTTATTCTGCTATAATCAAAGATTGGAAACTTGAACAAGAGTTAAGGAAATATGAAACCCCAATTAATGTAAGAAATATTAACAATCATCTAGACGATAAAACAATAAATACTTTGATCAAAACTTGTAAAAAAAATATAAATATTTACCAAGAATATTTCAAGTTAAAAGCTAAATACTTAAAATTAAAAAAATTAAATAGAACAGACATTTATGCTCCTATAAAGAAAAAAGAAACTAAAATCTCTTTAAACGAAAGCAAAGAAATTGTTCTCAAAGTCTTTCAAGACTTCCATCTAGAGTTTTATAATAAAGCTCTAAAGTTATTTAATGAGTCTCATATAGATTCGCACCCTAGTAAAAATAAAACCTCAGGAGCTTTCTGTATGTCCATTACACCTGAAATTACTCCTTATGTATTACTAAATTTTACAGAAACTAAAAGAGATGTTAGCACAGTAGCTCACGAACTTGGTCATGCTATTCATGATTTATACACAAGTGACTTACCACATTCAGTTTCTCATGCACCAATCCCTTTATGTGAAACAGCTTCAACATTCTGTGAGCTTTTACTTTTTGAATATTTACTAAAAGAATCTTCAAAGGAAGAAAAAAGAGCATTACTGATTGAAAAAATCTCAGATTCCTATGCAACAATAATTAGACAAATATATTTTACAAAATTTGAAATGGATGCTCACAATAATATTCCAAAGGGCTTTACTGAAGATGATATCAGTCAAATGTATTTAGACAATCTAAAAGAACAATTTGGAGATTCTTTAATTATTCCTGATAGTTTCAAATATGAATGGTTATATGTTTCACATTTCTTCTATTTTCCTTTCTATTGTTATGGATATTCCTTTGGAGATTTACTTTCAATGGCTTTATATCAACAATATAAAAAAGAAGGAAAAACATTTATTCCTAAATTTGAAAGAATACTGTCTGCTGGAGGCTCAGTAGATCCTCAAGTATTACTAAAAAAAGAAGGATTTGATATAAGTAAAGAAAAATTCTGGCAAGCTGGCTTTGATTTAATTAAAGAATGGTTAGAAGAACTAAAAAAACTATCCTAAAAATATATAAATCACTATTTCTTTCTCATAAACACAATGAAATCCACAATATCTATACAAAAAGCAATTGAGCAAAAGTCAGGCAAAGTAAAACTAAGAGGTTGGTGTTATAGGGAACGTGGATCTAATAATTTAATATTTATTATTCTAAGAGACTCTTCAAATATAATTCAATGTGTTTTAGAAAAAAAAGCAGTCTCAGAAGAGATTTGGGCAGATGCTAAAAGAATCAAAATAGAAACCTCCTTAGAGATTGAAGGTACTATCAAAGAAGATAAAAGAGCACCGACTGGTTTTGAAGTTTCTGTTAACAAATTAAATATAATTGGTCTTTGTGAAAACTATCCAATACAAAAAGATCTAAGTAAAGAATTTTTAGCTGACAAAAGGCATTTATGGTTAAGATCAAGAAAAATGACTGCAATCTTAAAAGTTAGAAGTACAGTCTTTGGAGCTATTCACAATTATTTTAGATCTAAAGAATTTTATGAATATCATTCACCAATTTTTCAACCTACACAGGCTGAAGGTGGATCTTCTGTATTTGAACTTCCTTATTTTGGAAAAAAGATATATTTAGCACAGACTTGGCAATTACAAGCTGAACCAGCAATTTTTGCTTTAGAAAAAATTTACACAATTGCTCCTTCATTTAGAGCAGAAAAATCTGTAACTTCTAGACACTTAACTGAATATTGGCATGCTGAAATGGAAGAAGCTTGGACAAACTTTAACGAGTTACAAGATCATGCTGAAGCTCTAATAAAAAATATTGTAAAAGAAGTTTTAGAAAAAAACTTAGAAGAGTTAAAAGTATTAAATAGAGATCCAAAACTATTAGAACCAACAGTTAAGAAAAAATTTCCAAGATTAACATATACTGAAGCTTTAGAAATTTTAGATAAAAAAGCTAATATGAAAATTAAATGGGGAAAAGATCTTAGAACTAAAGAGGAAGATGAGCTTTCAAGATTATACAAAACTCCAATTATTATTACAAGATATCCAAAAGGAGTAAAAGCATTTTACATGAAAGCGGATCCTGACGACGACAAAGTTGTTCTTGGTTTTGATCTTATTGGTCCTGAAGGTTATGGAGAAATAATTGGTGCTTCACAAAGAGAAGAAGAAGAAAGTAAAATTATTGCGAATCTAGAAAAGCAAGGTGAAGATCCAAAAGATTATGACTTCTATCTTGATACAAGAAGACATGGTTCTATTCCTCATGGTGGTTTTGGTATGGGTGTAGAAAGAGTTATTTCTTGGATTTGTGGACTAGAAACAATAAAAGATGCAATAGCATTCCCAAGAACTCCAGAAAGGTTCCACCCTTAATTTTTTTTATTTAATAATAAACTTCAAAATAAAATCCACTTTCTAATTTTAAAGCTTCAGCAACAATTAAATTTTCATCTAAATTACGACAATTTTTTACAAAAACTGAAACAGCTCTTAATTCTCCAATTCCTAAAACATTAGAAACAGGTTTGGAAATTATAGAATGTTCTTGATTAGCAATATAAACATCAAAACTTATGGATCTTCTATGCCATATTGGTATAACATACAATTTATTTCTCTCATCATAAATTTTTGATAATTGTGAATTTAAAGAAAACTCTCTACAAGAACTAATTA
>JADHVA010000020.1 GCA_016784245.1 Nanobdellota archaeon | reverse complement strand
GGTTCTTTGTTTTATAAAGATTTCTTTTTACAATGAATCTTTTGCTTTCTCTATTAAAGGTAGAATTGCTTCAACTTCTTCTTTTGAAAGTCTTCCTAATTTTGTAAATGAAAAGTCTCCAGATGCTTTTTTATTTTCTCTTGAAATTTGAAGCTTTGGTGTTCCTTCGTTATATGAGAAAACACTTACTGTTATTTTAGTTGTGTCAAATTCTGCAGCTCCTGTATATAACTGCTTATCTAAACTTTTGTCAAATGGCATGTTTAGATGTTTTATTTTTCTTTTTAAAAAGTTTTTGCAAATGTTTATATATATATTATTTCATGAAGCTTATTATGGAATTATTTGCTAAAGGTAAAAGATCTCAAGTGTATAAGGAAGGAGATGTTATTATTAAAGTTGAAAGAGAGGATATTCAAGCTGTTGAAAGAATTAGGAATGAAGCAAAATGGTTGAAAATTTTGAATGAAAAAGGGATTGGTCCTAAGTTTATCAAAAGAGTTAATAAAAAATTGTATATGGAATTTATTGATGGTGAAAGAATTTTAGATTTTTCTGAGAAAGCTAATAAAAAAGATTTGAAAAAAGTTCTTTTAGATCTTTTAGATCAATGTAGGACTTTAGATAAATTGAATGTTAATAAATATGAAATGCATAGACCTTTGAAACATGTATTAGTTAGAAAGAATAAAGTTGTTATGATAGATTTTGAAAGATGTAAATATGTTTTAAAACCTAAGAATATAACACAAGTTTGTCAGTTCATTGCTAGATATTATAAAATTTCTGGAATTCTTGAGAAAGCAAAGAAATATAAAGAGACATTTAGTGAAAATGATTACAAGGAAGTAAGAAAATGCTTGACCAACACTTTATGATTGATAGAAATATTCTAGTTAGAATAGTAGGTATTGCCCAATTAAATAAAGATGATGTCGTTTTAGAAATTGGTGGTGGAAAAGGAGCTTTAACAGAATATTTGGGAAAGATTGCAAAACATGTTTTTGTTATTGAAAAGGATGAAGGACTTTTTGATTTTTTAGAGGGGAGATTTGCAAATTTTAATCATATTAGTTTTTGTTTAGGTAATGCTTTAGATGTTGATTTTCCAAAATATAATAAGTGTATTTCAAATTTACCGTATACTTTGTGTGAAGCTTTATTGTGGAAATTTGTAAGAGAAGATTTTGACTGTTTAGTTTTTGTTGTGCCAAAGAAATTTACAGGTTTGTTAACAGGGGTTGTAGAATCAAGATTGAAATTATTAGTTGATGCATTTTATGAATTAGAAGTTCTTGATGATGTGCCACCTGAAGCTTTTGATCCAGAACCAAAAATTATGTCTTCTATTATTAGATTGAAACCTAAAGAAGGAAATTTATTTTTGAGAGAATTTTTTTCACAGTATGATAAGAAAACTAAAAATGCTTTAAGAGAAATTTTAATGAAATCAGGGATGACTAAAAAAGAAGCAATTAAGCAAGTAAGTTTATCTATTCCTTTAGTAATTCAAGAAAAAAATATTGTAAACTTGAGTTTAGAAGAAATTAAGGAAGTTATTAGAGGTTTTATTGGAGAGTAAAGTTTTAAAACTTATAGTTCTTTATAATTTTGTTATGAAAAGAAATAAAGCTAAAGAAAAGAAGATTGTTAGAGAAAGAATTGAAATCTTGTTTAGTGAAGCTGCTAAAATCTTTTCTAAAAATAAAAAGAGATCAAATAGATATGTAGAAATAGCAAGAAAGTTAGCTATGAAAGTAAATTTGAGTATGCCTAATATTTTCAGACGACAATATTGTAAATATTGTTATTCTTATTTAAGGCCAGGTGTTAATTCAACTGTGAGAATTAGGGATAGTAAAATAATTATTTATTGTAAAGAATGTAAAAAATATAATAGAATGCCTTTATCCAAGAAGTCTGGAAAAAAATGATTTTCTTTTTTTCTTTCTGAAATTGTTAGGGACTAATTCTCTGTAAATAGGAAACCAATGCCTTTGTACAAATTCTCTTTCTCTTACAAGCCAGTGTGCAAAACCTCTTTTTTTCATTTCTCTTGTTACAATGCCACCTGCATGAGGATGTTTATATTTTTGTTCATGAGGAGATTGAAAGCCATGCATGTAATGGATTACTTCGTGAGCAATTGTAGTATCAATAATGTATTCAGGAACAATTTTATTTGCAAATAAACCATTAATAACAATTTCAGAACTTTTATCTTTAAGCATTCTAATATGGCCAAATTTATTTTTCCATCTGCCTTTAAAGTAAATATTGACTTTATTTTTTCTTTCTAAATCTGAAAAAAGTAGTTCCCAAATATGATCCAATCTTTTTTCTAACCAAACATTATCTCGCATAGAAGATTCTAGAGAATAATAAGTTTATAAAAATTATGTAAAAAAAAGAAATTTATCCTTTTTTGAATCTTGCAATTTCGTCAAGAAGATCAACATGTCCCATAAATTGAGCTCTGCAACAATATCTTTCTAAACCTAAATCGTCCATAACTTCTTTTTTAGTTTCGCCTTTAGTAAATCTCTCTTTATAGTCTTCCCATAAATGTGCTATGGGTTTGTTACATGACATACATCTTATTGGAATTATCATGTGTATGTGAGATTTTTGGGCCTTTTTAAAGTTTTTGGTTGATTTTTTGAATTGTTATATTATGAATGAAATTGAAGGAATTTTTTCTAATTGTGTTTTTAAGGCTTTTTTTGATGAGATTATGTTTTTTTCTTATTTTTTGAATTCTTGTAGGATGTAAGTTTAATTGTTTTCCAATTTGAGGTGAGTGTAAGAAAGGAAGTCTAATATGGAGATCTATTACCTTTTGAATTTGTTCAGGAGCTGTTTTTATTATTCTTTTTCCAAGGTTTTTCTTTTTGAACCATTGTAATGATGAGTTATGTATGATATTTTGTAATAAGAATATATTTCTTCAATTTTTGATAAAAATTCATTTCCTTTTTTTCCAGATTGTATTTTTTGAGGAATGAACTTTTTTAGATTTATTTTTTTATTTTGCATTTAATTATTTAAGAAAAATTAGTATTTAAACTCTGCGCGCACTCATGTCCTGTGTCCATACTATAAATAATTTAAAAAATATTGTTACTATTCTTTAACGATAACTTTTTTGCCGTTTAGCCCGAGGTTTAGAATCGTTAGGTTTTGATGGTTCAGTCCGTCTAACGTCGGATACTATAAGGTGTCTATCATAATCTAAAAGAGCTTTTCTTAGACTTTTTGGATCATATTCAGCTAATGCTTTACCAAGAACAAGTCTTACAGCTTCAGCTTGTGAATGCCATCCTCCACCTTTTACAGAAATATTAATGTCCATCTTTTTTGTAATATCTCCAGCAATAACTAAAGGTTCCATAATCATTAGTTTTGCCATTTTTGGAGTGTAAGCATCAAGTAATAATGAATTGATTCTAACATTACCCTTACCTTTTTTCAAAGTAGCTCGAGCAATTGCTTTTTTTCTCTTTCCAGATACGTGTATAGTTTTCATCTTCCTCCAAGGAACTTAGTTAGTTCTTCTAATCTTATATATTTTAAGTTTGGTACTTTTGAAACATTAGCTGATTCAAGTGTCTCTGTTTTTGTTTCTTGTAAACGAGCAGGTACACCTTTATACATTTTTATTCTCTTTAAAGCTTCTCTTCCTCTTGTAGTTTTATGTGGAAGCATTCCTTTAAGACTCTTTTTGAATATTTCTCTTGATCTTCTTTTAATAAATGGTCCTGATTTTGGTCTACCTTTTTCTACAAGATTTTTGTATCTTCCACAAATCTGTTCTTTTCTTCCTGTAAAAATTGCTTTTTCAACATTAACTACTTCGAAAGTTTCACCAAGTAATAATTGCTTTGCTAGGAAAGTACATAATCTTCCTACAATTAAATCTTTTGCATCTATTACTCTTGTCATTTTAGGATCCTCACTTTTTTTCCTTTTGGATTACTTTTAACTAATTCTTGAATTGTGATAGCTTGACCTTTTTCATTGATCTTTGCTTTTGCAGATTCTGAAAATTTAAATGCTGCAACTGTTGTTTTTTTTGATAATGAACCTAATGATAAAACTTTTCCTGGAATTATTGCAATTTCTCCTTCTCTAATAACTTTATCAATTTTTGAAATATTAACTGAAACATATGATCTAGTAGATTTTTCTAATTCTGAAGCAATTCTTTTCCATAGTGGAACATCTTTTCCAGCTATTTTAAGTTCAGCTATTAATTTTCTTGTTGCTAGATTTGTTTTCATTTTATCTTTTTGATTTCTTTAGCAAGTTCATCTAATAAATTATTTGATACTTTACTAAGAGCTTCAATTATTTCTCCTACTGTTAATTGACCCCAAGGTTCTATTGTTACAAGGTAGTCTGTGTCTTTTGTTTCAATATGATTATCATCTTCTAGTCCACCTAAACAACCTGGACAAAGTTCGTGAGTATTTATATTTTTTAATGATGTTTTTTCAAGTTTTTCTGAATCAATAGGACAAGATTTAATTATAGCTTCAGCTTTTTTTGCATCTTTGATAGCTAAGTAGGGATATTTTTGATAGTACATTAAAGCTGGTGAATGTTTTGTATGTTCTTTTCCATCACCTGTAATTGCAGTAGCTACAAATTTTACTCTTTGATTTTTTAGTAATTTAACCAGCGGAGTTTTTCCATGAATTGGATATACACCTGGATCTTTTGATTCCATTTGTTCAGCATAAACAGTACACGGACCTTCTGCTTCTAAAGAAAGAGTTACTGAATATCTTTTATTATCTTTTAAGAAACAAGCATCTAAATCAGTTTTTAATGCTAATAATCCTAATCTGTGAGCAAACATATCATCATACAATGCTGAGGAATTTTCAATTATTTCAACAGTATCAATTGCCATTGTTGGAACTTTATTAACTATTAATCTTCTATACATATTTAAAATTGAAACTGATGTACCTGAGATAAGGAATTTTGAAGTTCCATCTTCTTTTTTTGATAATAGTTTTATTTCCATCTTAAACTCTTCTACCTCTTCTACCACCTTTTTTTCTACATCTATCATGTGGAATTGTAGTTACATCTTCAATGTTACCAACCTTAAGACCCATTCTTGATAATGCTCTAATAGCAGCTTGACTTCCTGGACCAGTATTATTTGGACCATTATGACCACCAGGAGCTCTTACTCTAATGTGTAAAGCGTTTATACCTTTATCAAGAGCTGTTTCACCTGCAAGTTTTGCAGCAGCCATAGCTGCAGTTGGAGATGATTCAAGTCTGTGAGCTTTTACAACCATTCCACCAGAAGCTTTAGCAATAGTTTCCGCTCCAGTTAAATCAGTAATATGGATTATAGTATTATTATATGAAGAATAAATGTGAGCAATACCCCATTTAATTTTTTTAGGTTTTTTTACAAAAGCTTTCTTTTCTTTATTTTCTTCTACCATTATTTTTTAACCTCAACAACTTTTTCTTCTTCTTCTTTTCCTTCTTCTTTTACTTTTTCTTCTTCTACTTTTAATTCTTCAATTTTTCTTTCTGGATGTTCAGGATCAGAAAAAGGAGATTTTGGTAAAAATTCTATCTTGTCTTCAAATAATGAAGGAACAAGGAAAGAAGGTACATCGAATTTTTGATCATTAATTGTAATATGTTGGTGTACAATCATTTGTCTAGATTGTTTCATTGTTTTTGCGTAACCCTTTCTTAAAACTAAAGTTTGTAATCTCCTTTCAAGTAAATCTTTAACAGATAAATCTAGAATGTCATCAAGAGTAGCATCAGCAGTAATTAAACTTAATTTTTGAAGCTTTTTCATGAAAAGTTCTTTTTCTATAATCGCTTGTTTGTCAGTTTTTGCAATAAGTGATTTAGCTTGTTGTTTGAATTTTGCTAATTTAGAAGTCATTCTCCAAAGGTCTTTCTTATTCTTTAATCCGTAATCTTGGACTAAGACCTTCTCTTCTTCTATCCTGGTTTTTTGCCAAGGATGTGAAGGTTTTCTATACTTTTTCCTTTGTTTTCGTGGGTCACCCATCTTTACTTTTTACCTTTTTTCTTAGATACTCCAACTGTTTTACCTTTTCTAAAATTAGCTTTTGTTCTTTGACCTCTTACAGGTAAACCAATAGATTTTCTTAAACCTCTATAAGTTTTTGTTTTCTGTATTCTTTTTTGGTCAAATTGTTGTTGCAAATTTAGATCTGTGGTTGACAGATGTGTATCCGAGCCAGAGTCATAATCTTTTTGTCTATTAAGAAACCAAGGAGCCAAACATTTTGGGCTTTTAACTTCAGCTTCAATTTTTTTAAGATCTGCATCTGGCAGGGTGTTGACTTTTTGAGTAGGATCAATTTTCATTCTTATACAGAAAGCATTTGCAAAGTTATTTCCAATGCCTTTTATTCTTGATAACTGTTTACTGATTGGTGAATTTCCTTTTAGATCAGTATTCATTAACCTCACTATAATTTTTTTGCTTTCTGTCATTTGTATGAATGGTTAGAAAAATCAAGTATTTAAAAAGCTTTTGTCTATCGAGTAAATATTTTATACTTATCTTCTTCATTTAATTCCATGATTATTCTTCTAATTACTGATTTTAACGGGTCTGGGACTAGTTTAACTCTCTTTTTGATATCTGCAAAGGATTCGAAAGGATTTTCCTTTCTTTCTTCGATAATTTCCCACATATGTTTTTTTCCAATACCTGGAAGTAATTCAATTTGATGTCTTCTTGTACTGATTGGTCCTGAATTATTGAAAAAATCAACAAATCTTTTTTCATTAACTTCAACTAATTTTTTAATTACATGTTCAAGTTCTCCTTTAGCTGTTTGAGTTAATTTTTCAGCATTTATTCTACCTGATACATGATGTACTTCTTCTCTTTTACCATCACCAATGTAAACTTCTTGGTTTGTTTGTAAAGTAATACCTTTTTTAGGAATAATTTCTAGAAGTGTAAATTTTTGTTTACTGATAGCTTGCGCTACTGGAGTCTTTCTGTATGAAGGTCTCCTGTCGAATGGATATCCATGTGGTAGGAAATCTAATACTATTGCAAATTCTTCTTTCTCTTGAACTCTCATTGTTTTGTGTTTTATTGTGGGATAACATCTATGATTTTTTTCATATCCTCTTCACTAATTGTTAATATTTCACCGCTAAACAATAATTTAAGGCTGTCTAAATCCTTTGGGCAAATATCTACAATCTTTGTAATTTGTCTATCCTTTAATCTAGGTATGTTTAGGTTTATAATATCTTCTTTTATTCTGTCTACGTCTTTTTTGTCTGTTTGACAAAAATTTTCTAAATATGCTTTAGTTTTTTCAGCTCTAAAGCTTAATTCTCCTCTTTCTTCTTCAATTATAGCTAATTTTTCTTTTAATGCGATTAAGGTGATTGGTGCTTCTTCGATAATTTCAAATTCTCCCATTTTATTGCCTCAATAAGTGGATTGGATGTACTATTATAAGTTTAGCCATATTTCCATCTTTAATTTTTACTCTGTAATTTGTGCCTTGTTTTCCAACAACAATTCCTATTTGTCCTTGGAATCTTGGATGGTGCATTCCACCTTGAACAGCTGATTCTGCTACTAAAGCTACTTTCTCATTAACTTTGAAAGTTTGTAAGTATTTTCTAATGCTTAATTTACCTTTATCTCGTACATTTTTTTTAAGTTTATGACGAGTTTTCCTTCTCCGACTACCTGTTCTCTGTACCATTTTACTGAGTTTGAGGAATATTTGTCTATTTATAAGTCTTTTTGTTATAAAAAAGAAAAATTAAATATTGATTTGTATATCTTGATTTGATTCAGGATTTAGTATTACAGAACCAATTCCTTGACCAATATGAAAAGAAGAATAAGCAGAGTATGTCATAAAAGAATCAAACCATGATTCTTCTTCAGCATATTCTGTAACTTCACCATTAGTAATATTAGATAATTCTTTAGCTTTTTCAATTGCTGTATCTTTATCACCAAGTCCATCAATAAGTCCAATGTCTATTGAATCTAATCCAATGTAAAATAAACCTTCTGATAATTTATCTAATTCTTCTCTAGACATGCTTCTACCTTCAGCTACATCCTCAACAAAAAAATCATGAATCGCATCTAGTCTTAACATTAAAAGTTCTCTTTCGTCGTCAGTAAGTTCTTTGTATGGAGTTGAAAGATCTTTGTAATCTCCAGTAACTAATCTTTGATATGTAATATTATGATCATTTAGTAAACCACTAAAATCTAAATAAGATCCAATAACAGAAATACTTCCAAGGATAGAAAGTTCGTCAGCAATAATGAAATCTGTTTGTGAAGCTGCCCAATATGCACCTGAAGTTCCGTATTCAGTTATTACAGCAACAGTAGGTTTTTGAATATTATCAATAGCATTTGCAATTTTTTTAGAACCCATTACTGTTCCACCTGGAGAATTGATTTCAAATACAATTGCTTTTACATTTTCATTTGTTGAAGCTTCATTAATTTTGTCAACAATACTTTGAGCTGAAGTTGAAGTTTGTAATAAAGTTGATTCACCATTTAAAGTAATCATTCCATTAATTGGAATAACAGCAATAGTATCTTCACTAGAAATTGTTGTATCTGTAAAAAATAAGTAAGCTATGCCGTAACTTAAAACCCATAAAAATGCTAGGAATAATAAAACTTTGAATAGTTTGTTCATTTTTTCACCTCTATAACTTTTGTTTTACTAATGATTTCAAAATATCTTTGGTTTCCTTTTTTGTAAAGCATGTACAAGGTATCTAAGATAATTAAAATTGTTGAAAGCTTTGTGATGCTTCTAATTACAGTCTGTGTAAAAGATAACTTTTTTCTTAAAGTACTTTTTACAGATAACTTCATAATTATCTTTCCAACACTTTGTCCAAATTTATATTCTAAGTATGCCCAGTAAAATAAGGATAGTAATGATACTAAGATTGAAACTGTTATAGTTTGAGTTGAAGTAATTGATGTGAAAATTTCTGAGAATGTTGCTGGTCTTTCAGTGAACCTCATTAATGGTGTCATTATGAGGAAAGAAATGACTAATAAGTCGATAAGATATGCAATTATCCTTTTCCATAATGCAACATTTGGTAGAATCTTCTTCATCTCAAAGAAAATCATGGGTAGGAAGATATATAAGTTTTTTCTTTATTTTTTATTGGATGGAAGAACTGTATAAAGAATTATTTGCAGAAATTGAGAAAAGAAAATTGAATGATGTAAAAAGTGTTCTCAAATTAAAAAGGGAATTATGTAGAAAGTATAAACCTAAAGTTTTTCCATCAATTATCCAAATATTAACTCAAGCTAATGAAGAACAGTTTCAAAAGTTGAAATTTTTGATTACAAAACCAATGAGAACAAGATCTGGAGTTACACCTATTGCCTTAATGACAAAACCAACAAAATGTCCACATGGTCAATGTATCATGTGTGGTGGTGGAGTTGATTCTTTTTATGGTGATGTTCCACAAAGTTATACTGGGACTGAACCTTCAACAATGAGAGGAATTAGAAATAATTATGATTCTTATTTAATGACTTTCAATAGGTTAGAACAATTTATTTTATTAAATCAATCTATAGATAAAGTTGAAATTATTATTCAAGGTGGAACTTTTACTGCAATGGATGAAAATTATCAAGATGAATTTATTTTGTTTGCGTTTAAAGCAATGAATGATTTTTCTGAAGAATTTTTTGAGAATGATGTTTTGAATTTGAATAAGTTTAAAGAATTTTTTGAATTGCCAACAGATTCTTTAGATAAAGAAAGAACAAAAAGAATTCAAGAAAGAGTTTTGAAATTAAAAGGTAGTTCAAATTTAGAAAAAGAACATGAAAGAAATGAAAGTTCTAAAGTTAGATGTGTTGGTTTAACAATTGAAACAAGACCTGATTGGGGAATGTTGAAAGAAGGTAATAAAATGTTAGAGCAAGGTTGTACAAGGGTTGAATTAGGATTGCAATCTGCTTCTGATGAAGTTTTAGAAAAAATAAAAAGAGGACATACAGTAAAAGATATTAAAGATTCTATGAGAATTTTGAAAGATTTAGGTTTTAAAATAAATGGTCATGTTATGATTGGTTTACCTGGTCAAAAAGATGATGAGTTAATTGAATTTTTTGATGATGAAGATTTTAGACCTGATATGTTGAAAATTTATCCTTGTATGGTTATGCCTGGAACAGAATTAGAAGAAATGTATAAGAGAGGAGAATTTAAACCTTTAGAAACAAAAAAATCTGTAGAAATTATTTCAGAATTTAAAGTAAAAGTTCCAAAGTATGTTAGAATTATGAGAGTACAAAGAGATATTCCTACTAAAGAAACAGTCGCTGGTGTTGATAAAACTAATCTTAGACAAATTGTTGATAAGTATATGGTTGAGAAAGGTTGGAAGTGTAATTGTATTAGATGTAATGAAGTTAAATCTGAAATTACAAATCCTGTTTTAGATGTAATTGAATATGAAGCTTCTAGTGGAAAAGAATATTTTATTTATTTTAAACAGGGTAAAGAAATTATTGGTTTTTGTAGATTAAGATTTCCTTCAGAATTTTTGAGAAAAGAATTTATAGAAGATTCTGCAATTATTAGAGAACTACATGTGTATGGGAAAGCTATTGATATTTCTAAAAAAGGTAGTGTGCAACATAAAGGTTTTGGTAGAAAATTAATGGAAAAAGCTGAAGTAATTTGTAAAGAAAATAATAAGAAAAAATTATTAGTTATTTCTGGAGTAGGAGTTAGAGAATATTATAAAAAATTAGGTTATGAAAAAGACGGCCCTTATGTTTCTAAAATGTTGTAGTTTTTACTATAGATCTCTGTGACATTAAATATTTAAAGTTCTAAAACATTAGTTATTTGTGGAACTTGAGGAATATTTTA